>JACQED010000250.1 GCA_016200785.1 Chloroflexota bacterium | reverse complement strand
GTCGTGCAGGACGAAAAACAGGCGCACGAAAAGGCGCTCGAACTGTTAGACTATGTGGGGTTGGGGCGGGCTGAGGCCGCTACGACCGCCAAGAATCTGCCCTACGGCATGCAGAGACGGCTGGAGATCGCTCGCGCCCTCGCCACCAATCCCAAACTCCTGCTGTTGGACGAGCCGACCGCGGGGATGAATCCCGCCGAAACCGCCGATCTCACCGCCTTCATTCATAAGTTGCGGCGCGAGCGCGACCTGACCATCCTGCTGATCGAGCACGACATGCGCGTGGTGATGGGCATCTCAGACCGGGTGACGGTGCTGGATCACGGCGAGAAGATCGCCGAGGGCACTCCCGCCGAAGTTCAGCGGAACCCGCTGGTCATCGAAGCTTACCTGGGGAAGGGTACAACGGCCTGATGCTAGAACTTAAAGACGTCCACACGTACTACGGCAACATCCACGCCCTCAAAGGCCTCTCGCTCACGGTGAACGACGGCGAGATCGTCACGCTCATCGGGTCAAACGGGGCGGGCAAGACCACGACCCTGCGCACCGTTCAGGGACTCATTCGGCCGCGCTCCGGCTCGATCAAACTCGGCGGCGAAGAACTGACCAAGCTTCCGGCTCACATGATCACTGCCAGAGGCGTGTCGCAGTCGCCTGAAGGCCGATTGATCTTTCCGCGCATGACCGTGATGGAAAACTTGGAAATGGGCGCCTTTAGCCGGAACGACAAGGGAAGCATCCAGGCGGATCTGGACCGCGTCTTCACCACCTTCCCGCGCCTGAAAGAGCGCGTGAAGCAAAAGGGCGGCACGCTTTCCGGCGGCGAGCAGCAGATGCTGGCGATTGGCCGCGCACTGATGGCTCATCCCCGCGTGCTATTGCTCGACGAGCCTTCGATGGGCCTCTCGCCCATCCTCGTCGAAAGCATCTTCGACACGATCAAGCAATTGCACAACGCCGGCACGACCATTCTGTTGGTAGAGCAAAACGCGCGCATGGCCTTGCAGGTCGCCAGTCGGGGCTACGTTCTGCAGACCGGCCACATCATCCTCAGCGATACCGCCGAGAACCTGCGCCAGAACGAAATGGTGCAGCACGTCTACCTCGGCATAACGTAACTGGGCCGCCTGCTCGGGCAACCCTCCCCGGTGCTCCGGCCGGCACCCTCGGCGTTCCTGAGATCCTCATAGCCGCCACGCACAAACCGATCTCCTTCGCGCAAACCTGCCCCGCGCGACAACGACCTGCACCGAAATCGCGCACGCCGCCGCTCCATATAGTATTACCCTGTGAAAAATACGCCGGCCGCCAGGATTCCTAGGACGCTGACCCTTGCACCGCCCGCAAGGGCAGGTGTGAACGCTGGTTCACGCCGATTGGAAGCCCATCCGCGTTCATCAACGTGGATCAGCGTCCCCTCCTCGGGTTGCGGCTGAAAGCCGCGCTATGGCGGCGCGGCCCGATCCTGTCCCCAATCCTGAGTTCAAAAGAAGCCTGGCGGCTGAAACCAGTGAGACTCGTCCGGCTAAGAGTTAACTAATCGCGCTTGCTATGTCATCTTGCCTGTGCTAAAATCCCCCCACTTACAGGAGACAGCACCGACAGACTCCACAATCAATCGAAAAGGTGAGGGAGACTAGGAGGCGTGTTCGCACGATTCTCGCTCATTTCTGGACAAAGCCCATCGGTTGGTTAACTTCTAGATTCCTTCACAAGGAGGAGGAAAACGAGATGAGGAAACACACCTTTTCACTGCTCGGGCTAATGGTGATGGCCTCCCTTATTTTGACGGCTTGCGGTGGCGCCGCAACGACGGCCCCGCCCCCGCCGCCAACGGAAGCCCCAGCGGCCACCGCAGCCCCGGCGGCCACCGCGGCCCCGGCGGCCACCGAAGCCCCGGCGGCCTTCAAATGCACCGACGCTATC
Source organism: Chloroflexota bacterium (assembly GCA_016200785.1). Taxonomy (GTDB): domain Bacteria; phylum Chloroflexota; class Anaerolineae; order Anaerolineales; family JACQED01; genus JACQED01. Next base: position 11,055 of record JACQED010000250.1, on the reverse strand, counting down.
GGCTGCGTTGATGTCGCCCCCGGCGATCCTATCCACATCGCGTGGATCGAGACCGTCTCCGGCGCGACCGCGCCGCTGGGCACCGACAACAACCGCGGCGTCGAGATCGCCATCGCCGACAAGGGCGGCGAACTTCTCGGCCACAAGATCGAACTGACCGGCGAGGACTCGCTGTGCAATGCCGAAGGCGGGCAGGCGGCCGGCACCAAGATTTCGGCTGACCCGACCGTGGTGGCCATCGTCGGCACGACCTGCTCGAGCGAGGCGCGCGCCGCCATGCCGCTGATTTCCAAAGCCGGCATGGTGATGATTTCGCCGTCGAACACCAACCCCGACCTGACCAACCCCGATCACCCCGACCACTGGCCCGGCTACCTGCGCACCGCGCACAACGACCTGTTCCAGGGCCGCGTGGCGGCTGAGTTCGCCTATAACAAGTTGGGCCTCAAGACCGCCGCGACGATCCACGACGGTTCGCCCTACGCCAAGTCGCTGCAGCAGGTGTTCGCGGATGTCTTCAAGCAACTGGGCGGCACGATCACGACCCAGGAAGCGGTCAACGTCGGCGACACCGACATGAAGCCGGTGCTGACCAAGATCGCCACCGGCAAGCCGCAGATCATCTACTTCCCGATCTTCGAGCCGGAAGGTGACTTCATCGCCGCGCAGAAGTGCGAAGTCTCCGGTCTGGAGAAGACCGTCATGATGGGCGCCGACGGCTTGACAATCGACACCTTCCCCGAGGCGGCGGGCGAGTGCGCCAACGGCATGTACCTGTCCGGCCCGTTCGTCGCCGGCAAGCCCTACGACGACTTCGTCGCCAAGTACAAGGCGGCCTACGGCGAGGCGCCGGTCAGCGGTTTCCACGCGCACGCCTATGACGCCACCAACATCATCTTCGCCGCGATCGAGAAGGTGGCGGTGGTGGATGCGGACGGCACCGTCCACATCGGCCGCCAGGCCCTGCGTGACGCCATGTACGCCACCAAGGGCTTCGAGGGACTGACCGGTAAACTGACCTGCGATAAGAACGGCGACTGCGCCACCGGCGAAGCGTTGGCCATCTTCCAGTTGACCGACGCCGAAATCAAGGACGGCAAGTGGCCGCCGAACGTGTTCTGGAAACCCGGCCAGCCGTAGTCTGGTCTTGACGATTTTCACGACGGGCAGCCCACCGGGCTGCTCCTAGAGGATGAGCCGGGCGAGACCGGTGCGTCCGGCTCATCCTACCCCTCCGGTCACATCTATAACGAGGCCCCCATGCTGCGACGCGCACTCGAACGATTCAATGTCTCGGATTTGTCGCTGTACGTGGTTGGCGCGCCAATCATCGCCCTGATCGTCGTCGGCTCGTTCGCCACGCTGCGCGCCGGCCACTACACGACTCGGCAGTGGTTTGATTTCATCATTTTCGGCCTGGCGCAGGGAAGCATCTACGCATTGATCGCGCTGGGTTATACGCTGGTCTATGGCATTCTGCGCATGATCAATTTCGCTCACAGCGAAGTCTTCATGAGCGGTGCCTACGCCGGCTTTTTTGTGGCTAGCGCGCTGAGCCGGTCGAAATTCCTGGATAGCAATCCGGTGGTGGGGTTGCTGGTGATTTTCGCGGTGGCGATACTCACCTCGGTCGGCGTGGCCGTGTTGCTGGAACGCATTGCCTACCGCCCGCTGCGGCGGGCCCCCCGCCTGGTGCCGCTCATCACGGCTATCGGCGCGTCCTTCTTTCTGCAGTACACCGTCCGGGGTTTGTTTGGCTCCCAGTTCAAGACTTATCCGACAGTGGCGATTCTCGGCGGCACTTGGACCCTGGGCGCGAATTTCGTCATCCAGAGAATTCAGGTGCTGGTCATCGTGGCGGCGGCGCTCTTGATGTTCGGGCTGTATTCCTTTGTCCAGCGCACCAAGACCGGCAAGGCTATGCGGGCCGTGTCGGAAGACAAAGATGTGGCGGCTCTGATGGGCATTGACGTGGACGCGATTATCGTCCGCACCTTCGTCCTGGGCGCAGCGCTGGCGGGAGCGGCCGGTGTGCTCTACTCGCTGATGTTCCGGCAGGCGCAGTTCTTCATGGGTTTCATACCCGGAATCAAGGCCTTCACGGCGGCGGTGTTGGGCGGCATTGGCAATGTCCCGGGCGCGATGCTGGGCGGAGTGTTTCTGGGTCTGTTCGAGTCCGTCGGGCCGACCCTGTTCCTCGATGGATTGAAGGTGCCTGCTCCTTATCAACTGAAAGATGTGATCGCCTTCACCATGCTCGTGCTGGTCCTGGTCTTCCGTCCGACGGGCATTCTGGGCGAGAGGCTGGCGAGGGCGAAGGCGTAACGTGTGAAACGTAAAACGTAAGACGTGAGGCCTCAGCTCTGTATTACGTTTTACGCCCTGCGGAGGCAGACCCTCATGGCGAAATCTAACTGGTTGGGCGCGATTCGCCTCGGCTTGATTGGCGGGGTGATCGCCGTGCTGGTAGCCCTGGTCGGGATGGTCGAAGTCTTCGGCGAACGAGATATCGTCGCCGGCGTGATCTCGATGGGCCAGACGTTGTTGGTGCTTACCGTGCTGCTCGTCGGGTATATCACCGCCAGCCGCACGGCCGGCAGCCAACGGCTCGTGGGTGTGGCCAGTGGGGCGCTGGCCGGGCTGCTTACCAGCGCCATGTTGGTCGTGCTGCTGCTGATCGGCAAAGCGGTGAACTTGCGCCCGGTGCTGATCAATGCCTCCCCGGTTCTTTACAAGATACTGACCTTTGGACAAGACACAGGCACCGGCGTCTTGATCCTGCTCGCCCTCGGCCTGGTTATCGGCGTCGTCGCCGGAATCATCCATTGGCTCCCCCCGCGCGTTCGCGGCGCGGTGATCGCCGGGTTGCTTCTGGTCGGGCTGATCGGACTGCTCCAGGATTTGTTGCGCGTGACGCTGGCGCCGTTTCCGGAGGTCTCCAAAGCCGTCGCCTGGATGTTCGGTAGCAAAGGTCAAAAGGGCCTTTCGGTCGCCGGCGCGATCGTGGTGTTCACTGTCGTGGCGGCGGTGAGCTATCTGTGGGCGGCGCAGGGGAATAATCTCCAGCGACGCGTTCGCGCCTTGCCGCCGTCCGGGCAGCGGGCCGTGCGGTGGGGAAGCCTGGCGTTGGCCTTTGCGATGCTCCTCGTCTGGCCTCAGGTCGCCGGGCCCTATCTCAGCGATGTGTCCAACCAAGTAGGTTTGTTCATCCTGGCGGGCCTGGGGTTGAACATCGTGGTCGGGTTCGCCGGCCTGCTGGACCTGGGTTACGTGGCTTTCTTCGCCATCGGCGCGTATGTCATGGGGGTCATGACCACGACCGGCGGCGAAATCGCGACGAATTTCCAGTGGACTTTTTGGGAGGCGTTGCCCGTCGCCGTAGGCGCCTCAGTCCTGATGGGTGTTATCCTGGGCATCCCCGTGCTCAAAATGCGCGGCGATTACCTGGCGATCGTCACCCTGGGCTTCGGCGAGATCATCCGTATCCTGGCGATTTCCGACTTTCTCAAACCGTACGAAGGCGGCTCGCTCGGCATCGTGCTGGTTGGCAAACCGACCCTGGGCAGCCTGGTGATGGAAACGCCTCAGTCGCTCTACTATCTGATTTTCGCCGGTTGCCTGCTGGCCGTCTTCATCTCATGGCGGCTGCGCGATTCGCGCGTGGGCCGGGCCTGGAAGGCCATGCGCGAAGACGAGGACGTCGCGCAGGCCATGGGCATGAATCTGGTGACGACCAAACTGCTGGCTTTTGCCACCGGCGCGGCCTTCTCCGGTCTGGCCGGCGCGATCTTCGCTGCGAAATTGTCAACGGTCTACCCGCATAGTTTCACCCTGTTGTATTCGATCAATGTGCTGTCGTTGATCATCGTCGGTGGCATGGGCAGTCTGCCGGGTGTGTTCGTCGGCGCGCTGGTGCTGGTGGGCTTGCCCGAGCTCCTGCGCGAGTTTTCCGAGTACCGGCTGTTGATGTACGGCGCACTGTTGATCGTGATGATGCTCACCCGGCCCGAGGGCTTTTGGCCCGAGGCCACGCACCGGCGCGAATTTCACGAAGAAGAGGCCGTTGTCGAACCCGTGCCGTCGTCGGCGCCCGCTCCCTGAGAGGTCCGTTGCATGGCAATCCTAACTGCCCGCAAAGTCACCAAACGTTTCGGCGGTCTGACCGCCGTAGATACGCTGGACCTGGAAATCGCCGAAAAGTCGATTCACAGCGTCATCGGCCCGAACGGCGCCGGCAAGACGACGTTTTTCAACTGCGTCACCGGCTTCTATTCGCCGGAAGAGGGCGAGATTCTCTTTGACGGCCATCGCGTCGAACGATTCTCGGCCGATCAGATCACGCGCCTGGGCGTTGCCCGCACCTATCAGAACATCCGCCTGTTCGCCAACTTGACGGCGTTGGAAAACATCCTGGTCGGCCAGCACTCGCGGCTCAAGTCGGGCATGATCGACGCAATCTTCAACACGCCCCGGAATCGGCGCGAAGAGAAGGAGGCGGTGGAGGAAGCGCGGCGTTTGCTGAACTTCGTGGGCCTGACCGGCAAGGGCGACCATCTTGCCAAGAACCTGGCCTACGGCGACCAGAGGCGGCTGGAGGTCGCCCGTGCGCTTGCCAGCCGGCCCAAACTGCTCATGCTGGACGAGCCCACCGCCGGCATGAACCCGCGCGAGACGGGAGAGATGACGGCCTTCATCCGCCGATTGCGCGACGAACTGGGCCTGACCATCATGTTGATCGAGCATCACATGGGCGTGGTGATGGATATCTCGGAAGTCATCACGGTGCTCGACTATGGCGAGAAGATCGCCGAAGGCAACCCGGCCGAGATTCAAACAAATCCTAGAGTGATCGAGGCCTATCTGGGGCGGGAAACCGAAGCAGTCGCGTAGTCGCGTGGTCGCGTAGTCACGCAGTCGCGTGGTTGGACATCGAACCGTGAAGATTGAACGATTCGAAGATCTAGAGAGTTGGAAAAAAGCAAGAGAGCTCGCCAACCTCATCTACGACCTGACTGACCAAGAGAAGTTTGCACGGGATTTTCGACTGCGCGACCAGATACGCGACGCGGCCGGTTCGGTGATGCACAACATTGCGGAGGGCTTCGACTCCGGCTCGGATCGGGCACTCATTCGCTTTCTGAAAATCGCCCGGCGCTCGGCCAGCGAGGTGCAATCGGAACTTTACTTGGCGCTCGACCGCAAGTACATCACGGCGGAGCAATTGCGCAAGGCTTACGACAAAGCCACCGAAGCCAAACGTCTAATCAACGGCTTGATCGCCTACCTCCGCCGGAGCCTCGCTTCTCAACCGTCCCGGACAGCCGACGAATCGGTTGTAAAGTCGCCGGATCGCAAGGCCGCCAATCGAACCATGGGATGGCACGATCAGCCGACTACATGACCGCCTGACTACAAGACCCGAGGACTACCCCCATGGCTCTGTTGGAAGTCGAAAACGTCCACACTTACTACGGCAACATCCACGCGCTTAAGGGCGTCTCGCTCACGGTGAACGAGGGCGAGATCGTGACGCTGATCGGCGCGAACGGCGCGGGCAAAAGCACCATGCTCAAGACGATCAGCGGCCTGCTGCGCCCCCGCGAGGGGACGATCCGGCTGGCCGGAGAAGAGATGAGCCACTACAAGGCTCATGAGATTGTCGGCAAGGGCGTGGTGCAAGTGCCCGAGGGCCGGAAGATATTTGGCCGCCTGACCGTGACTGAAAATCTGGAGATGGGCGCGTTCAGCAAGGTGGACGGCGCGGCGATCGCCGAGGACATGCAGAGAGTCTTCGCGCTGTTCCCGCGGCTTAAAGAGCGACGCCACCAACTCGGCGGCACGCTCTCCGGCGGCGAACAGCAGATGCTGGCAACGGGCCGCGGCCTGATGGCCCGCCCGCGTGTTTTGCTCATGGACGAGCCCTCCATGGGCCTCGCGCCCATTCTGGTGCAGAGCATCTTCGCGACGCTCCAGCAATTGCACAGGGCGGGCACCACCATCCTCTTAGTGGAGCAGAACGCCCGCATCGCTTTGCAAGTCGCCGACCGGGGCTACGTGATTCAGACGGGCGAGGTCATCCTGAGCGACACGGCCGAGAACCTGCGCCGGAACGAGATGGTGCGGAAGGCGTATCTCGGCATCAGCTAATCGCGCAGCCAAGTAGAGACGCCCCGGTGGGGCAAGGTCAAGGCCACAACATGAATCTTCGAATCCTGTCCTCCACCGACGTCGTCAAGGCGCTACCGATGGCCGAGGCCATCGCCGCGATGAAAGATGCCTTCGCGCAACTTTCAGCTGGCGAGGCGACCGTGCCCCTGCGCCCGAAAATCGAAGTCGCCGCTCACGCCGGCGTTTCGCTCTTCATGCCAGCCTACCTCGCCGGCAAAGGCGATCTGGCAATCAAAGTCGTCTCGGTATTCAGCAACAATCCGAAGCGGAACTTGCCCCTCATTCACGCCGTCGTGTTGGTCCTGGAATCAGATACCGGGCGGCCGCTGGCGCTGTTGGAGGGCGGGGCGGTGACGGCGATCCGCACAGGCGCGGGCGCGGGAGCTGCGACCGATCTGCTCGCGCGGCCCGAGTCTTCCATCACCGCGATCTTCGGCGCGGGCGTTCAGGCGCGCACCCAACTCGAAGCCGTCTGCACCGTGCGCAAGATCAAGCGCGTATTGATCTACGACAAGTCTACTGACAGGGCGCAACGCATGGCCGAAGAGATGGCAGGCAAAGGGCCTATTCCGTCCGATATTCGCGTCGCCCAATCGCCGCCCGAGGCCATCGCCGAGGCTGACATCGTCTCCACCGCCACGACCTCTACTACACCGGTGTTCGACGGGCACGATCTGAGGCCCGGCACACACGTCAACGCCATTGGCGCGTACCTGCCGGAGATGCAAGAAATAGATGTCGAAACGATTCGGCGCGCGCTGGTCGTCGTGGATTCGCGCGAGTCGGCTTTGAACGAGCCGGGCGACATCATCATCCCGCTCAAGTCCGGCGCGATTTCCGAGAGTCACATTCACGCCGAACTCGGCGAGATCGTCGCCGGAAAGAGGCCGGGTCGCGCCAACCCCGATCAGATTACTTTCTTCAAGTCGTGCGGCACCGCCGTGCAGGACGCCGCCGCCGCGCGCGTCGCACTGCAAAACGCCGAGCGGCTCAACCTCGGGACAACGGTTGCGCTGTAAGTCATAAGAGGGTATTCTCACGCAAAGTCGCCAAGTCGCCAAGTTTTCTTCGCGGCTTCGCGTCTTTGCGTGATTTGTTTTCCTGTGGATACGCTACTACTCACCCCTGCCGAGTCCTTCTGGCTTCGCTGGCACGCAGAACACGGCGAGGCGGCGACTGCGCGCCGCGCAAGAATCGCCCTGCTGGCCGGCTCCGGCGCGCCAGCCGAGGCCATCGCCGCCGCGCTCGGCATTTCGACGATCGGCGCGGCGCGCGCGGCGAATCAATTCGCCCGCCAGCGGCTGGGCGCTTTCCCCCACCCGGCCCTCTCGCTCGACGAAACACTCAGCGCGGCGCACGTGGATATGGCCCACGCGCGCCACGTGGCTGATCTGTCTCTCGCGCTTTTCGAGCATACGCATTCGCTCCACCATCTGCCCGCAAAGTTGCGCCCGATCCTCGAAACGGCGGCGATGCTGCATAACGTGGGACTCGGAATTGACGAACCGCAGCATCACACGGCCGGCCGCGAGTTGCTGTGCGGCATGAATTTGATCGGCTATACCAAAGAGCAACAACGCATCATGGCGTGCGCCGTCAGTTTCCACCGCAAACCCGTCAAGCCCGAAGAGGAAGAAAACTACACTGCCCTGCCCGCGGCGCGGCGGCGGCCCACGCTGATCTTGTCCGCGCTTCTGCGCATCGCCGATGGGTTGGATTGGTCGCAGAGTCAGACCACTCGGCTGCACGGCGTCGTCATTTCGCCCAAAGTTATCACACTGCGCCTCTCCGGCCCCGAGGCCGAAGGCGACGCCGCCCGCGCGCGCAAAAAGGCCGACCTGTGGCGCGATGTCATGCACATCGATGTCGGCACGTCGGCGACGCCCCGGCCCCCGCCCGACCTCAGCCAGTTGGCCGAGATGCCGATCGGCCCGGAGACGCCGATGTCCGATCTGGCGCGGCGCGCGCTGGCCGTGAATCTTCTTAGTTGGCAAAGCAACGAATCGGGCTCGGTGGACGGCGATCCGACGGCGCTGAAGGCCGTCCGCCTTGCGGCGCGTCGCCTGCGCGCCGCGTTGATCCTGTTCGGCGATTACTTCAAAAAGAAGCCGGTGACACGCCTTCAGGGCGAACTGAGGCGTGTGGAGAATTTGCTCAGCCCGGTGCGTGACATCGAGGTGATCTTGGCCGACGCCAGAGCCTATCAGGCGGAACGGTCGAAGGACAACGCAGCAGCCGAGGAAATGCCGGTGATCGCGGCGTGGGACAAGGAACGCCAGCGCCTGCTGGCCGAAGCAAAGACCTGGTTGGGCGGGCCCAGGGCGGCGGATTTGCAGACGGACCTCACGAACTTCATCACCGCCCCGCCCGTGCGGCAGGACGAGCCTCTGCATACCGGCGCCGCCCTGGTGCTGAGGACCGTGCTGTCCGAACTCGAAGAACGAGAAGCGGCCGTGGCGCGCGACAAGCCGAAAACTTATCACCGCTTGCGGCTCGCGATCAAGAGAGTCCGTTACACGTTGGAGTTTTACAGCGCCGCGCTGGGTCCGCTGTCTGAGGAAATGATCGCCGACCTGGTTCGGCTTCAGGCAAGGCTGGGGGCGCTGAGCGATGGCCGAATACTTCAGAAACGGCTGGCCGAGTTTCTTGACTCGTGGGCCGAGGATCAGGCCAGGCGCAAAGCGCCGCAACTCTTTGGGGCGCACAGCGTTCTTCAATATTCGCAGGCACGCCGCGAGGATTGGGGCCGAGGGCTCAAGAAGCTCAAACCGGACTGGACGCCCGTCCGCGCATCGCGCCTGCGCCGGCGGGTGAACATTTTGCTGAGGGCGCTGAAGGCAGGCGTCGTGCCCAAGATAGCGCCGAGGCCTCAGCCGGGCCGGGTTGTTGCGTAGGGCGATTGGGTGAGATGTATTTAGCCTGCGCGTTCGCTGCTTGAAATCACAGCGGGTTCCTTCGCAGCGAGTTGGCGCTTCCTTCTTTTCTTCGGCTTCACGTCGGCGTCGGTCTTGCCCTGCATATCGCCCACAATCGTCTCGATAGAGTCGCGCAGTTCGGCGAACACCTCCGGCACACTGCGGTTGGCGTTGACCACGTGGAAGTGATACTCCTGCGCCATGGCTTCGAATTGCTTGAGCAGTTCCGTCTGATAGCGCGCGTAGTTCTCGTAGATGTTGTCCCCACGCAGGTAGTCCATGCCCGACTCCCAGTAGTCGAAGCCGCGGCTGTTGATCACGCGCGGGATGAGGTGATCGAGATCGATCTGGAGATAGAAGACGACATCCGGGATCAGCGCGAAGCCGAGCACGTCGCGAATCCACTGCGAGTCGACACCGCGCACCTGGGCGCGCGCGATGAGCGAGTAGATGTAGCGGTCGGTGAGGACGACGAACCCCGCCCTCAGCGCCGGGATGATGTGTTTCTCCAGCCGATCGACGAAGTCGGTGGCGTAAAACAAATTCATCGTCAGGTCGCCCATCGTGTGGCCGCGCTTGGCTTTCTTGATTCCCTTGCCGGCCAACTCGGATCGGCGCAGGCCGGTTTCGGCGGCGGCGTAGCCGTTGGCTTCGAGCCACTCGCGCAGCAGGGCGATTTGAGTCGAGCGCCCCACCCCGTCGGTGCCTTCGACGACGATTAATTTGCCGGGCAGGCGCTTGTCGGTCAGGCCGGGGAGAGGGTGGCCGTAGAAGAGAACGCGCGTCATGTCTATTCCTCTCCTGCCCCGGCGACGTCGAGGTAGCGCCCGTGCAGTCCCTCTTTGGAGAGCACCTCGCGCCACGGGCGATGCTCAACCTTTCGCGCGCCTCTGAGGTGCGGCGCGATCAACTTGCGCATGCGCGCCTGCTGCTGCACCAGCGGCTTCTCGGCGTCGATCACCGTCAAGGCGGATTCTTCCACGATGCGCTCGTATTCTTCGAGGATGCGGCCCTGGAAGAGGCTGAACGACTCGTAGGGGTCTTCGCTCAGCCCGAGGTCAAGCCCGGCTTCGTAGTATTTCATCTCAGGCCGGCCGACGAGAATGCGCTGAAGCGACTCGTCCAGCGGCACACGAAAATAAAACGCGACGGTGGGCCGCACGGCGAAGCGGTAGATCGCGCGTACCCACTCGCGATCCACACCCCGGGCCACGTCGCGCGCGAAAGCGGTGTAAACGTAGCGATCGGCGAGGACGATCGCGCCCGCGTGGAGCGCCGGGAGGATGTGGTGCTCGATTCGGTCGGCGAGGTCGGCGGCGTGGATGAGGCTGAACGACACGGGCGAAAGCAACCGATCGTCTTTCCCGCGTTTCGTAGTCTGCCGCACCACCGGCGACGAGTTCCATTCGCTAAAGGCGACGAGATAGCCCCGACTGACCAGCCATTTGTGCAGAAGGTCGAGTTGCGTGCTTTTGCCGGAGCCGTCGATCCCTTCGACGATGAATAGTTTTCCGCGCAGAGGTGTGCCGTCGGCCAATATAGCCATGAATTTACATCCTGTGTCGGGTGTTGGGCGACGAGTGACGTGTGACGAGTGACGCAACACCGGTCACTCGTCACTTTCAACCTCGTAAGCGTTCAGGTCACGCGGCCCTTTCTAACCACCACCCCCGCAACAACACGGGGGCAGGCGACACAAAGACACCAAGTTTCACGACGCTTTCTTTGTCCTTCGTGTCTTCGTGCCTTCGTGCCTTCGTGGTAAAGGCCTGGCGGCGGACTGAACGGTTACTCAACCTCAAGTTTGCACCCAAACGCCTTTTCAAACAAGTCCGAAGTCTGTCGTATTTCCCAGTGCTCAACCCTGGCATCGGCCGCGCGGCCGTTGAGGCGTAGTCGAGCGCGTCCGCCAACGACCCGCATTTGCAGTCCGGTCAGAGATTGTGTTCGACTGCGATCCAGATACTCAGCC
>JACQED010000039.1 GCA_016200785.1 Chloroflexota bacterium | reverse complement strand
AGAGAGATTGTGCTGGCGAAAGAACCCGACGCGCCGTTCCTGTTTGCCGCGCATCGCGATTTCTCGCCGGGCATCGTCGGCCTCGCGGCGGCGCGGCTCACCGAGGAATTCTATCGGCCCTCGGCGGTGGCGCAGATCGGCGACGAGACGACGCGCGGGTCGGCGCGCAGTGTCAAAGAATTCCACATCACCGAGGCGTTCGATCAATGCAAAGACTTGCTGGTCCGGCACGGCGGGCACGCGGCGGCTGCCGGCTTCACGGTGCAGAACGAGCATCTCGACGCATTGGCCGATGCGTTGAGGGCAGTGGCGGCCTCGGCGTTCGGCGATGGCGCTCCTCAGCCGAGCCTGTCCATTGATGCCGCCGTTTCGCTTTCTGCTCTGAACGAGCGGCTCATGGAGAGTCTCCGGCAGCTCGAACCAGCCGGCTACGGCAACCCGACGCCTCTGTTGGCGGCCTTCGACGTGAAACTGGTCAGCGCGCGCCGAGTCGGCTCAGACGGGACGCATCTCAAGATGCAAGTGACCGACGGCCGCACCGTGCTGGACTGCATCGCTTTCCGCCAGGGCGATTGGTTCGCCAAACTGCCGCACCGGATTGATGTCGCCTTTACGCTCGAAATCAACGAGTGGAACGGCGAGCGCAACGTGCAACTCAACGTGAAGGACTTACGCAAAGCGGAAAGCGTTATGCGTGACGCGTGATCGCCGCAAAGAAGGTTGTGGTTGTCATTCCGGCTCTCGACGAGGCGGCGAGTTTGCCGCAAGTGCTGGCCGAAGTGTGGGAACGCGCGGCGGGCTGGGTGGATGAAATCGTCGTCGTGGATGGCGGATCGGCAGACGGGACGCCGGAGGCCGCTGCGCGTGGTGGGGCGCGACTCGTGGTGGAGATGCGGCGCGGCTACGGGCGCGCGCTGGCGGCCGGGATCGCCGCCGCGCCCGATGCGGCGATCTTCGCTTTCATGGACGCCGACGGCAGCGACGATCCCGCCGACCTGCCGCGATTGATCGCCCCGGTGCGCGACGGCCAGGCCGATCTCGTTCTCGGCACGCGGCTCGGCGGAAGAATCGCAAAGGACGCGATGCCTGCCCACCAGCGCTTCGGCAACTGGCTGGCGGGTTTTCTCATCCGGCGACTCTATTCGCGGCGCATCACCGATCTTTCGCCAATGCGGGCGGTGCGCGCGGAAACTCTGCTCGCGCTCGACATGCGCGAGATGACCTACGGCTGGCCGACCGAGATGATCGTCAAGGCCGTCCGGCGCGGCTGCCGCGTCCTCGAACTTCCCGTCAACTATCGGTCCCGGCTGGGCGGCAAGTCCAAGATCAGCGGCACGGTCAAAGGCACGTTGTTGTCGGCCCACTTCATCCTGAGTGTTACTCTGCGTCATACTATTCTTCCGTCAAATCCGTGCACTCCAAATGCGCCCGATCCTGATCGCCATGGCAAAAGTCCCGCGCGCGGGAACGACGAAGACACGCCTGTGCCCGCCGCTAACCCCTGAACAGGCAGCCGATCTTTACGGCGCGCTCCTCGAGGATACGCTCGATTTTGTCGCCGGCTTGCCCGGCATTCAGCCGGCAATTGCCGTGACGCCGCCGGAGGACGCGGCTTACTTTCGCAACCGCGCGCTCGACGGCATGCGGCTGTATCCGGTCGAGGCCGGCGACGTCGGCGAGGCGCTGGATCGTTCGTTGACGACGGCGCTGGCCGAAGGCCATCCGAAAGCCCTTGCCATCCACTCCGACGGCCCGACGTTTTCCCCGAAGGTCATCGCGGAGGCAATTGAAGCCCTCGAGGCGCGCGACGTCGTCATTGGCCCGTGCGACGACGGCGGTTATTATCTTATCGGGCTGAAGCGAGCCTGCGAGCCGTTGTTCCGGGGAATCGAGTGGAGCACCTCTCGCGTGACCGGGCAAACACTGGAACGCGCGGCGGGGCTTGGACTCGGCACTTATCTGCTGCCCGGTGCGATGGACGTGGATACGGCGGAGGATTTAGCGCGGCTAACGGCGAAACTGCGCGACGGATCGCTCGACGGACTCCGGCGCACCCGCGCGCTGCTGGACGGGAATCTTCATGATCCATCCCCACTGCGTTCATAAGGCCTCGTCGGGTTATTGATCGTCGGGCGCGCGCTGCGGCGAGTGGCGCTGCCGATCGGCGCTCTGATGGAAGCGGCCGGGCGCATCGCTGAGTGAGACGGGAAGATGGCTTACACTGCGAGCCAGCCTCCCACAGTATAGTTCGCCTAGTTTCGCATGCGACTCCTCTTTGCCTATCCCTTCTTCCTCGGCGAGAGCGCATTGGAGCAGCGGTGGCTCACTCCCTATCCGCCGTTGGGCCTGCTCTACCTCGCCGCCGCCGCCCGGCAGGCCGGTCACACCGTGGCGGTCTTCGATGGAACTTTCCAGCCGGGCCGCGAGGCTTTTGCGCTGGCCTGCCGGGATTTCGACCCGGAGGTCGTCTGCCTTGCGACTCTGATCACGCTTCGCCCGACGACGCTTCGGCTGGCGGAGATGGCGCGAGCGTCCGGCGCGGCGGTGATCGCCGGCGGCGCGGACGCCTCGAATGATCCCGAAGCCTATCTCCGCCCCGGCGGGCTGATCCGCACTGCCGCCGTCGGCGAGGGCGAAGAAACGCTGGTCGAGTTGCTCGACGCGCTGGCGAGCGGGCCGGCGTTGGAGGGTGTGAAGGGGATCGCCTTCGCCGGATCGGATGGGAAAGTGCGCCGCACGTCGCCCCGGCCGCCGATCGCCGAACTGGATGCCCTGCCGCCCCCGGCGCGTGACTTGGTTGACCTGCCGGCGTATTTCAGGCTTTGGCGCGAGGCGCACGGCTACACTTCGATGGCGCTGGCGGCCTCGCGTGGCTGCCCGTTCGGCTGCGAACATTGTGCGAATTCGGCGGTTAGCCCTCACTGGCGTGCCCGCCGCCCGGAGGCCGTCGCCGCCGAAATGCGAATGTTGCAAGAGCGATATGCGCCCGACTGCTTTCGGCTGGTGGACGATCTGGACGGATTGGGCCGCGACTGGCTGCTGGCGTTGGGCGAGGCCATGATGGCGTCCGGCGTCACGACTCCGTATGAGGGACTGCGCCTGCACGTCAAGTTGGGCGACCTGCCGATGCTGGACCGCCGAAAGGAGTTGTGCGCCGAGCGCAACGCCTGGATTCCCAAAGCCGCTCAGCACCCGCATGCGCCGCCCGGCTTGAACGAGTCCGAAATGCAAATGCGCTGGAGCGAGGCCAGGCTGCCGGAGGGCGTGGCGCTCGCCGAGCCTTGACCGACTTGAGAGTGATCCTCTCCGCCGTGCGCGGAGTTTTGAGTTCAAGATGATAACTGAAGCCCTGCCGCTCCTCGCCCGCGGGCTGGCGATGACCCTGGCCCTGACACTGGTCACCTCGGCCCTGGCCCTGGCTTGGGGACTTCCGATCGGGCTGCTGCGGCTGTCGCGCGTCCGCTGGCAGAACTGGATCGGCACGGCCTACGTCGAAACCTTCCGCAATGTGCCGGCGCTGGTGCTCGTGATCATCGGGGGATTCGCGTTGCCGAATGCCTTCCCTCATGCGGCGCGGCGGGCCTTGTTCTTCGACAATTCGTCCGTGGCCTGGATCGGCCAGATCACCGGCCTGCCGGTGCCGTACTACGCGATCGCCGCTGTACTGGGCCTCAGTCTGAATACGAGTGCGTACCTGGCTGAATTATTCCGGGCCGGCGTCGGCGCCATTGCCCGCGAGCATTTCGAGGCGGCGCGCTCACTGGGCGCGACGCCCGGCGCCGTTTTTTGGGGCTTGCTCCTGCCGCAAGGCCTCGCCGCCGCTTACCCGGCTATCGCCACTCGCTTGATCCACAACATGAAGAACACGGCGCTGGCCTCGTTTCTGACCGTGCCGGAGTTCTTCAAAGCGATCCAGACTGCGATCGGCGAATCGTTCCGGGCCGTCGAGTTTCTGATAGTTGCGGCCGGCGGGTACTTGCTTCTGGCTGCGCTGATGTCGTCGGCGCTAAGTGTGGCCGAGGGTTGGTTGAAGGGGGGACGCCGGTGACTCGCGCGACGCTCGATTTCCTGTGGTCCGTCCTGCCCTCCCTGCTGATCGGCTTTCCCGGCGGACGGCCCGGCGGGCTCGCGCTCACATTGATCCTGAGCCTCGCCGCGATCGGCCTGGGCTTTGTGATCGCGCTGGGTGTGGGGCCGGGGCGTGCGGCGGGGCCGTGGCCGGTGCGGGCCGCCTGCGCGCTGTACGTCGAGTTCTTTCGCGGACTGCCGCTGCTCCTGCTGCTCTTTGTCGTCCATGTGATTCTCGGTGGGCGCCGACTGGGGTTGGACCTCAGCCCGCGCGCCTCGGCCCTGATCGCGCTGACACTCTACGCCTCGGCCTACCAGGCCGAAATCCTGCGCGCCGGATTGGCGGTTGTGCCGGATCAACTCGTCGAATCGGCCCGGCTGGTGGGCGGTCGCGCCTGGCAGATTTATCTCCACGTCCGGCTGAGTTACGCCGTGCAAGTGATGCTGCCGGCCTTCGCCGGTCAGGCTATTACGCTTTTCAAAGATTCGGCCGTGCTGGTCGCGCTGGGCGTCGGCGAATTGATGACCGTCACGCGGTCGGCGCTGGGCAGCGATGTGCGGAATGCGGCCTACTGGCTGCCGACGTATTTGCTGGTGGGTGGACTCTACGCACTGGTGGCCTTCGCCATTTCCCGTCTGGCCGGGCGGCTGGAACGCCGCCAGCGGTCGGGCGATTTGTTGTATTCGCTGACGAATTATTGACAGCATGAAACTTCGCCACAGATGGTTCCCGCTCTTCAACGTCGTCGCTCTCGCCGTTCTGGCCGCTTGTCAACCCGCCGCGCCGGGAGCGGGTCAATCCACCTACGACAAGGTAATGGCGGCCGGCGTGGTGCGCGCCGGCATCCGCTTCGACAACCCGCCGCTGAGTTACATTGACGAGAGCGGCAATTGGGTCGGCTTTGACGTGGACTTGGCGAACGAGATTGCCCGGCGGCTCGGCGTCCGGATCGAGCAAGTCAAAGTAGACGAGACCACGCGCATCAGTTTTCTGCAAGAGGGCAAGATTGACCTGGCGGTGACGAGCATGAACCACACGCGCAAGCGCGACGACGCGGTGGATTTTAGCGTCACCTACTTTTGGGACAATCAGACGTTTCTCGTGCGCCAGGGCGAGTATGACTCGCTGCAAGACCTCTTTGGGAAAAAGGTGGCGCTCAACGCCGGAAGTTCGGCGATAGACGCCTGGAAGAAATACAGCGCCGAACGCGGCGGGCCGGCCCCGGAGATCGTCGAATTCACCGACAAGGTGGCCGCCGTGCAAGCCCTGCGCGACGGCGCGGTGGAGGGCTACGCCGAGGACGGAGTCACGCTGCTCGCGCTGGCCGCGGGCGATCCGAACCTCGTCCTGCTGCCGGGCAGCATCAACCGCGTCCAATACGGCATCGGCCTGCCGGTGAACGACTCGAAGTGGCGCGATACGATCAACTACACGCTCCAGGAACTCTGGCAGGACGGGACCTATCGCCGAATCTACGACCGCTGGCTCGGCCCGGACGCAGCCGTGACATTGCCGCTCGGCGGGGAGATGGAAGTGTGGCCGTAGACCCTCATACCCCGCCCCCAAAGGCGCAAACTGCCGCCGCGAGAGGCGAATGAATGATGATGACTTCGCTCGAACTCGATCACCTCACCTACGACTACCGCTCCCGCAGCGGCGCGGTGCGCGCGGTGGACGATCTGTCGCTGACGGTCGCCTCCGGCGAACTGCTCGCGCTGCTCGGCCCCTCGGGCAGCGGCAAGACGACGACGCTGCGGCTGATCGCCGGACTGCTCCGCCCGGCGGCCGGCGACGTGCGCTTCGACGGCGCTTCGGCGCTGCGCCTTCCGCCCGAACGGCGCGGCGCGGTGATGGTCTTTCAGTCGCACCTGCTCTTCCCCTTTATGTCGGTCGGCGACAATGTGGCCTTTGGACTGCGAATGCGCGGCTGCGATCGCGAAACGATCCGGCGGCGCGTGGCCGAGGCGCTGGCGCTGGTGCGCCTGCCCGGCTTCGAGAATCGCTGGCCCGACGAACTGTCCGGCGGCGAGCGGCAGCGGGTGGCGCTGGCCCGGGCCCTGGCCGTCGGGCCCCGCCTGCTGCTGCTCGACGAGCCGCTGTCCAATCTCGACGCGCCGCTGCGCGAGGAACTGCGGGCGGAGTTCGTCGCGCTGCAAAAGCGCGTCGGCATCACGACGATCTTCGTCACCCACGATCAGGCCGAAGCCGTGGCCGTGGCCGACCGCATCGCGCTGATCTTCGCCGGCCGCCTGGCGCAGGTGAGTGAGCCGCGCGCGTTCTACGAGCGCCCGGCCAATGCGGAAGTCGCCCGCTTCTTCGGCGGCGTCAACTTTATCCCGGCGCGCAAACACGGCACGCGCCTGGAGACCAGTTTCGGCCCGCTGGAGATTGGTTTCTGTCCTCTGCCGGATGGCCCGGTGATCGCAATCATCCGCCCGGAGGCCATAGAACTCACAGCCGACGGGGACAATACGTTGGAGGCGCGTGTCACCGACTACACCTATCGCGGCCTGATCGCGCGCTGCCAGGCGCGAGTGGACGGTCTGAACTTGCAAGTCGCCGCGCCGCCGCACACGCGCTACGCGGTCGGCGACACGGTGAGGCTGCACTTGCCCAAAGAACGCATCTGGCTGCTTCCATGGGAGGAGACAAGATGAAAACTGAACCCCGACAGGTGCCGCTGTTCTGGATCTCGCTGCTGCGCCTGATGCTCGGCGTGTTGTTTCTGACCACCTGGTACAGCAACCTCCAGAAAGGCTTCTATACCGCCGACGGCCTGCTGAACTTCTTTACCAACGTCTTTCCGCAGGCGAACAATCCGCTCACCTGGTACGCGGCCTTCATCAACAACGTGATCCTGCCCATCCGCGGGTTCTTCTCGGTCTTCCAACTCCTGACCGAACTGCTGATGGGCCTGGCGCTCCTGGCCGGCGCGTTCACGCCACTCGTCAGCCTTGTGGCTGCTGTCTTCATCCTGAACACTTTCCTGGCGACCTACGGCGTGGACTGGCCGTGGAGTTATCTGACCATCCTGGGTATCCTCGGCGTCTGCTTCTTTACCCGCGCCGGGCGCAGCCTGGGGGCGGATGCGCTATTGCTCAAGCGATTTGGAGAACGAAGACTGCCGTTGTGGTAAAAGGGAGGAGGCCAACATGCAACGCATACTTGTCGCCCTGCTCGTCGTCCTCGGATTGCTCGTCGCCGGCTGTCGAGGCGGTGGGATAGCCCTCAAGGCGAACGCCGGCTCCGATGTGACTGTCGCCGTGGGCGAACAGCCCAAGTTCGACGCCTGCGCCTCGACCGGGAACATCGTCAATTACAAGTGGACGATCCTTAAGGCCCCGGAGGGTGAAATGGCCGGCGATGCCGGCAAAGTAATCCGCGAGACCGACGCAAATTGCTCCTTCACCCTGGACGAGACGATGGCCCTCAAGTACCTGGGCGCGTGGGAAATCCAACTTGAAGTCCGTGACGCCGCCGGGAATACGAGCACTGATACCTTCATCCTCACCGTGAAGTAGGGCATGTTCCTTCTCGAACTGCTCTACGTCCTCACCTCGCTCGGCCTGGCGCTCTACGGCCTCAACAGCCTGTATCTCCTCGGGCGCTTCTGGCGGATTCGCCGCCTGCGGCCGGCGCCGCCGCCCGCGCCGGTTGAATGGCCGCGCGTCACGGTGCAACTGCCGATCTACAACGAAATCCACACCGTTGAGCGTCTGCTGCGCGCCGTGGCGCGGCTGGACTACCCGTGCGATCGCCTCGAAGTGCAGGTGCTCGACGATTCGACTGACGCCACCGGCGAGGCCGTCGCGCGCCTCGCCGCCGAACTGCGCGCTGGCGGCCTGCAGGTCGTCCATGCGCGCCGGGCCAATCGCGAAGGGTACAAGGCCGGCGCGCTGGCGGCGGGTCTGCGCGCGGCCTGCACCTGAATCGGGACTACTCGACGCTCACCCGCGCGCAGGCCCTGGGCGTGGACGGGCACTTCGTCGTCGAGCAGGCGGCGCGGCAGGCCAGCGGGCTGTTTTTGAATTTCAACGGCACGGCCGGCGTCTGGCGGCGCGCGGCCATCGAAGCGTCAGGCGGCTGGCAGGCGGATACGCTGTGCGAAGATCTCGACCTTAGTTACCGGGCGCAACTGGCCGGCTGGCGATTGGTCTATCTGCCGGACCTGGCCGTGCCCGCCGAGTTGCCCGTCCAGATGGAAGCCTTCAAGCGGCAGCAGGCGCGTTGGGCCAAAGGCTCGATGCAGACGACGCGCAAATTGATCGGCCCTCTCCTGCGGGCGCGCCTGCCTCTCGGCGTGAAGATCGAGGGCGTGCTGCATTTGACCGGCTACGGGGTGCATCCGCTCATCCTGGCGGCGATCGCGCTGGCTTTGCCGATGAGCCTGATCCACAGCGCGGTGCTTCGCTTCGTGCCCTATCTGATGATCGTCGCCGTCGGCCCGCCGCTGATGTCCCTGCTGGCGGGCACGCCCGAAGGCCCGGGCTGGCGCGCGCGCCTGCGGCTTCTGCCGACGCTGATCGCGCTGGGCATGGGCCTCTCGCTGAACAACAGCCGGGCCGTGTGGGACGGGCTGTTTGCGCGGGAGCGAGGCCACTTCGCGCGTACGCCGAAATTCGCGGTGGGGACGGGCGGAGACCGCTGGCAGGCCAGCCGTTACGTGCTGCCGCTCGGCGGGCGCGCCTGGGGCGAAGTGGGCTTGCTCGTGTTTGCCCTCGTCAGCCTCGTCGCGATCACCCGCCAGGGCGGCTGGGGACTCGTCCCCTGGTTATTGCTGTATGCCTGCGGATTTGCCTACGTTGGCGGCGTCAGTCTGTGGCAGGCGGCGGAGTTGCGCGTGTCGCTCGGGCGCGAAGAGACAACCCGAGTCCGATCAAAAAGGACAAATACAGCGGCAGGTATTCCCACAACCGCACCGGGTCGGTTTCGCGCGGGTTGGCAAGGTCAATGTAGGTGAGATACGACAGGCTCGCGCTCCACGTCCAATAGAGCAAAGAAATCCCAAATCCCAAATTCCAAATCCCATACGCAGGCGCAGAGCGGCGTGTTTGCGCGGCGATCTCGAAGGCGATAAATGGCGCCAGGAGAGTCACATACCACGGATGCACCGTCGGGGTGAGCAAGAGATAGGCCGCGAAGGGGACGAGGCTCAGGCGCACCAGGCTCAGGTCGTCCTCCGACCGTCGCGCCTGCCACGCTGTCCACAACAGCGCCAGACCAAGCAGGCCGGCCGCGATCAACTTTGCCGTGAGCACACCCGGCGTCTCCGGCAATAACCCGCCCGGCGTTCGGATGCCCGTCGTCCAGCCCGCGAGCCAATGATAGATGCCTCCGTTGTAATCCCACTGATAGGCGTAGATGCGTATGGCCCCCAGTAAGCCAACGCCGTCGCGCGGCCCGAACAGCCCGAGTCCCGCGCCCCTCACGTAAGGCAGCGATAAGCCGCCGATTAGGGCGGCGTAAGTCAGCCAATCGCGCGCCCGCCAGCGCGGCCAGATTGCGAAAAGGAGCAGCGCCGGGAGGCCTTTGGTGAGTGTCGCCAGTGCGAGCAGGATCGCGCTCCACCCGCGCCGCCCGGCGATCAGCGCGGCCAGCGCGCCGAGGATCAGTGCGATCATCAGCGCGTCGAGATGCGCCCCGTGCGCGAACTCGACGACGACAAGCGGATTCCACAGGTAAACCAGCGCGAGGGTCGGCGGCTTCTGCAACCGCCGGAGGACAATCATGAGCAGCCCGCCGGTGAGCAGGTCAAAGCCGGCCATCACCACCTGGAACGCCGTGGGCGATGCGGGCGCGAGGCGCGCGACGGCGG
>JACQED010000249.1 GCA_016200785.1 Chloroflexota bacterium | reverse complement strand
TCAAGGCGTACTTCGACGTGGAGTGGACCTATCACTCGAACGCCATCGAAGGCTCGACGCTGACCTTGCGCGAGACGGAAGTGATCCTGCACGATGGGCTGACGGTCGGCGGGAAGACTCTGCGTGAGCATCTGGATGCCGTCAATCACAAGCACGCCATTGACTTTGTCGAGGCTTTGGCGCGCGAAGCCGAGCCGTTCACAGAACACAACTTGAGGCAAATTCACGCGCTGGTGCTCAAAGGGGTTGACGACGAAGAGGCCGGACGCTACCGGCGCGGAAACGTTCGCATCAGCGGTTCAGAGTTTTCGCCGCCCGATCCGGTCGCCGTGCCGGGGCGGATGCGCGATTTCGCGATTTGGCTCAACGGGGAAGCCAAGAGTCTCTCGGCAGTCGAACGCGCGGCGTTGGCGCACTTCCGGCTGGTGGACATTCACCCGTTCGCGGATGGCAATGGCCGCACGGCGCGATTGCTGATGAATCTGATTCTCATCCAGCAGGGTTATCCGCCAGCAATTGTCCGCCGCGAAGAACGGCTGGCGTATTACGCGGCGTTGGATGACGCGCACGGCGGGAACACTGAGCCATTCCTGCTGATGATGGCTGAGGCAGTTGTCCGTTCCCTCGATATTTTTCTTGCCGCCTGATTTTGAAGTTGGGATTTTGGAGTTGGAACTTGCGATTTCGTAAACGGGTCGTCGTCGCCATGTCCGGCGGCGTGGATAGTTCTGTCGCAGCCGCCCTCTTGGTCAAGCAGGGCTATGAAGTGATCGGCTTGATGATGCGCCTGTGGGGAGAACCCCCCTCTCCCGACGGGAGAGCCCCGCAAGCGGGAGGCGTCGCACGGGCCGGGGGCGCGGGCCAACTCCCCTCTCCCGACGGGAGAGCCCCGCAAGCGGGAGGCGTCGCACGGGCCGGGGGCGCGGGCCAACTCCCCTCTCCCAACGGGAGAGGGGCCGGGGGTGAGGGAAACCGCTGTTGCACCCCCGACGCGATGGCGCAGGCTCGCCGCGTGGCCGACCAGTTCGACATTCCCTTCTACGCGATAGACGCACAGGCGCCGTTCAAGTCGCGCGTGGTGGATTTCTTCGTCGAGGGCTACGCCGCTGGTGTGACGCCGAACCCGTGCCTCGAATGCAATCGTCACATTCGCTGGGACTTCCTGCTCAATCGCGCCCTCGCGCTCGGCGCAGAATATCTCGCCACCGGGCATTATGCGCGGGTTCGCCAAGATACCAATTACCAATTGCTCAAGGCCCGCGACGAAAAGAAAGATCAGTCCTACGTCCTCAGCGTGATGGGGCAAGCTCAACTGCGTCACGCGATGTTCCCCGTGGGCGAATACACCAAGGCCGAAGTGCGCAATCTCGCGCGCGAACTGGGCCTGCCGGTCGCCGAGCGACCTGAGAGTCAAGATTTGTGCTTTCTGGCTGACGGCAATTATCGCCGCTTCCTCGCCGATCATGCGCCCGCGGCAGTGCATTCCGGCCCAATCGTCAGCACATCCGGCGACTTTCTTGGCGAACATCGCGGCCTGCCGTTCTACACCATCGGCCAGCGGAAGGGGATCGGCGTCGCCGCGCCCGAGGCGCTTTACGTGATCGGGACTGACCCGGCGCGCAACGCGCTCATTGTCGGCTCGGAGGCCGAACTTGGCAACGATCGCCTGACGGCGGCGCGGGTGAATTGGATCGCCGGAAGCCTCCCACCCGGCCCAATCCGCGCTTCGGTGAAGATACGCTACAAAGCCGCCGAAGCGCCGGCGACGATCACGCCGTCCGGCGCGGATCGAGTCGAAGTCGTCTTCGACCATCGCTTGCGCGACATCACTCCGGGGCAAGCCGCTGTGTTCTATGAGGGCGAGATATGTCTTGGCGGAGGAATCATTTCCCAATGACCCTCCCCTCTCTCTTCTTCGCCGCCATCCTCTCCACGCTCTACGGCGCGGCATTTCACGTGTGGCAGGGCGGCGGCGCGAACCGGATGCTGTTTTATCTGATCGCGGCGTGGATCGGATTCGCCATCGGCCACGCGGTCGGCGGACTCGCCGGCGTGACGTTTGGCGCGATCGGGCCGTTGAATGCGGGCACGGCCACGCTCGGAAGTTTGCTCACGCTCTTCCTCGCGCGCTGGTTTCTCGGAACGGACACGTTCAAACAAGATGACTCAGAATGATTTGTGCTATAATCGCCGACGATGTCTACTCCGCCCGCCGCGCCGCCCTCGGAAACCGGCCTGACGCCGCGCCAGCGATTGTATGTCATCATCGCCGCCATCGCCGGCCTGGGCATTCTGGCGTTCGTCATCGTCGCCATCATTTACATGGTCAACAACCCGGCGCAGACGGTCACGATTCGCGACATCTTCATCATCGTCATGTCAGTCGAGTCGCTGGTCATCGGCGTGGCGCTGATCGTGCTGATCGTCCAACTCGCGCAGCTGACCAACCTTTTGCGCCACGAGATCAAGCCCATCCTCGACAGCACGAACGAGACGGTGAACACCGTGCGGGGCACGACGATCTTCCTTAGCGAAAACCTCGTCGAGCCGGTGGTCAAGCTCAATAGTTACGTGGCGGCGCTCGAACGGTTCATCGAGGGGCTGAGCCTCTTCATTCCGAGGCGCTAAACTCAGAAAGGACAACCACCATGGCAGATAACGACAGCGACATCGGCGCATTCTTGTCCGGTTTCGTCATCGGGGGACTGGTCGGCGCGGCGGTCGCATTGATTCTTGCCCCGCAGTCGGGCGAGGAGACGCGCGCGCAAATTCGGCAGAAGGGCATCGAACTGCGCGATCTCGCCGAAGAGAACGTGACCGAGGCGCGGCACAAAGCCGAGGAAGCCGCCGCTCAGGCCCGCGCCCGCGCCGAGCAGATGGCGAAGGACGCCCGTGAGAGAGCTGAGGAATTGCAGCAGCGCGGTCGGGTGGTGCTCGAAGAGCAAAAGGAACGGCTCGAGTCGGCCATCGAGGCCGGCAAGCAGGCCGCCCGCAAGAAGCGCGGCGAACTGGGCGGCGAAGCGGCTCCTTCAACCGAGAAGCCAGCTGAAGCGGCGTAGAGCCAAAGCGGACGACTTACCACAAAGACTCACAGCCACAACTTACCACGAAGACACAAAGCCACGAAGGGCGCGAAGATTTTCTTTGTGTCTTTGCGCCTTCGTGGTGAATCCCCCTGGATGAAAACGACGAGGGCGGCAGATGATCTCCCGCCCTCGTTTTGATTCTTCAGTCCGTCGTCGTGCTCGCCATCGCCATCGGCAGCGCGTCGAGCACATCGCCGGCGATGACACTGGCCGTCGTGCCGAGGTCGTCGGCGGCGAGTTCGCCGGCGAGGCCGTGAAGGTATCCACCGGCGACGGCGGCATCATACGGCGCGAGGCCCTGCGCGAGGAGGCCGGCGATCGCGCCGGCCAGCACGTCGCCCGTGCCGGCGCGGGCCAGCGCGGGCGTGGCAAACGGCAGGATCGTCGCGCGACCATCCGGCGCGGCAATGACCGTGAACGCGCCCTTCAATACGACGACGTGGCCCCACTCGGCAGCGAACTTCTGCGCCGACCCCAGCCGATCGACCTGAATCGCGTCTTTCTCCATCTTCGTCAGCGCCGACATCTCGCCGGGGTGCGGCGTGAGAATCGTGTTCGGCGGCAGGACGCCAGGCCAGCCGTCGATCTCGGCCAGCAGGCGCAGGCCATCGGCGTCAACGACCATCGGCGGCGCCTTGATCGCTTCGGCTTTCGATTCGCCTGAAGTAGAAGCCTGTAAGAATCCAATTCTCCCCTTCTTTCCCTCTTCGGCCCGCAGGAACTTGCGCACGAACTCGCGCGTGGCTTTGTCCTGCCCGATCCCGGGGCCGATGAGCAGTGCCTGCGCTTCGTCGAGTTCGTCGGCCAGCATGTCAACCGCGCCCGGGGCGATGACACCCATCTCGTGCGGCAACACGATCCACGTCGCTTCGGGCAGCTGGGCGGCGAGGGCGGCATACAGCGGCATCGGCACGGCCAACGTCACCAGCCCCGCCCCGACGCGATACGCCGCCGCGCCGGAAAGGAACGCCGCGCCGGTGTAGTTGATCGATCCGGCGACGACGATAGCGCGACCGAACGTCCCTTTGTGCGCGTTGCGCGGGCGGTGCGGCAGAATGTCGCGCACGATTTCGCGCGAGGCGAGGTCGACTTTGACGTCGCCGAGTTGCGCCAAGTCGGCGGGCACGCCGATGTCGGCGACGGACAGATCGCCGACGAAATCGGCGGCGGGGAAGCGCAGTTGGCCGTGCTTCGCGGCGGCGAAGGTGACAGTGAAATCGGCGGCCAGGGTGACGGGATCGACCGTGCCGGTGTCGCAGTCCAGCCCCGAGGGGCAATCCACTGCGACGACGAGGGGCCGCTTGGCGCGATCCTTGAGCCCCCTGGCGACTTGAACGATCAGGTCTTCCATCTTGCCCTTGACCGGCAATTTTGCGCCGGTGCCGAGGAGCGCATCCACGACGACCTCTGCCCCGCTCGTCAGGTTCTTCAAGACGCGCCAGCGTTGATCGTTCTCGCCGTCCACGACGAACACGCCCGACTCGCGCGCTTTGGCAAGGTTCTCGTCCGACTCGTCGCGCATTTTGGAGAGATACGCCGACACGGTCGCGCCTGCTTCGGCGAGTATTCGCGCCGCGACGAGCCCATCGCCGCCGTTGTTGCCCGGCCCGGACAGAATCGTGATCTTGCGTTCCTTGATGTCGCCGAGGCGCGCGACGATCTCTTCGGCGACCGCGCGCCCGGCGTGCTCCATCATCATCGCGTAAGTCACGCCAGCCTTATCGGTCGCGGCTTCGATTTTCCTCATTTGCTCGATGGTGACAATCTTTGGCACAGCTACCTCCTGCTCGCGGAAAATCACGAATGTCACGAATAGACGAATAACGCGAATAAAAACATTCGTGCCATTCGTTCATTCGTGCTATTCGTGATGATGACTGCCTCGCCTCTGACGCAAGTTCGAGACTCCTATCGGATTCAAATCTGCGTTCACCCGCGTGAATCAGCGTCCTATTTTCAATATGCCGATCTGCCGATACCACGCTACCGTCTGCCGCGCGCCTTCTTCGAATGGCGTCGGAACAAAGCCGAGTTCGGCGCGCGCCTTATCGCTCGACACCGGCCAGTCGAGAAAAACGTACGGCGCGAGGTTGAGCGGATAGTACGGCTCGCGGCCGGTGAAGTCGGCGAGGCGCGTCATCACGCGGGCCACGACGAGCATCAAATTGGCGGGCAGGTTGAGCCGCCACGAACTGATGCCGGCCAGTTGGCTGATGATCCGATTCGCTTCATCGTGCGCGATCGACTCCCCCGACACATTATAAACCTCGCCGGGCCGGCCCAGCGTGAACGCGGCGATGATCGCGCGAGCCACGTCGGGCACGAAGGCCGGAAAGGTCAAACGCCGACCCCCGTGTATCTTCACGCGCAGGCCGCGAAATGGGTCTTCAAAGAACAGCCGGTTCCAGGCGTAGTGTCCCCACGGGCCATAGAACGCGCCAGGGCGCAAGATGATCGCGGGAACGCCTCGCGCCGCGCGATACTGTTGAACGACTCGCTCGCCGTCGCGCTTGCTCTGCTGATAAGCGTCGAGCGGATTGAGCGGATGCGACTCATTGATGACGCGGCCCGGCTCGGGCTGGCCGATGACGGCGACGGTCGAAATGTGAACGAATCTCTCGACGCCGTGACGCGCGGCGGCTTCGAGCACGCAGGCCGTGCCTTCGACGTTGGTGCGATGAAAGGCATCCGGCGAGCCCCACAGTCGGAACAGGCCGCCGCCGTGGACGACCCGGCGGCAATCCATCATCGCGCGATCCACTGAGTCGGCATCGGTCACATCGCCGGTGATCGTTTCGACCGCAAGCGATTTCAGAAAAGCGACGTCGCTCGTGGGGCGCACGAGGGCGCGCACCTTGTGCCCCGCGCCGACCAGCGCCGGGATCAGGTTGCGACCGAGGAAGCCGGTCGCGCCCGTCACCAGAATCACGCGGCGCGTCCCCAGAGATCGTCGGCCACATCCGGCAGTCCAAGCGCGCTGAGCGTCAAACGAGTCGGGCGGCCCGTCGCTTCATCCCAGCCGCGCACGCGACAGTAGTCGGTCAACAGCGTGTCGAGGTCGGGCACGAAGCCGGCCGCGCCGCCCTCGGCGTAGGGTTTCAAGAGAAGTGTCGGCAGTTTGTCGTTCGCGCGGGTGAGGCCGAGTCGGTTGTTGATGGCGCGCTTGAGATTCCACGCCCGCTCGCCGAGACGCATCAACTCGTCGAGCGAATCACCGTAGCCGGTGGCAGCGTTGAGCAGATCGCGCGTCGTCGCCGGCGGCACGTTGGCGAATTGGCACAGGACGAGGGCATTGCCCACCGTGCGCCAATTTTGATGACGCGCGACGCTCAGGGCTTT
>JACQED010000248.1 GCA_016200785.1 Chloroflexota bacterium | reverse complement strand
GGCCGACCTGGCAGAGACAAGTCACTACCAGGGGCCAAGCTATTATGATCCGGCCTCGGGGCAATTCAAACTGCTTGGGCGAGAAGACGTTGGGCCTAACGGTTACTCGGGATGGGCCGGCGGCTATTCCGGCTGGGCGGGCGGATACTCGGGATGGGCCGGCGGTTACTCAGGCTGGGCCGGCGGTTACTCGGGTTGGGCCGGCGGTTACTCGGGCTGGGCCGGCGGTTACTCGGGCTGGGCCGGCGGTTACTCGGGTTGGGCCGGTGGTTACTCGGGTTGGGCAGGCAGTTACGGCAGTTCAGCGACAGCGCTGCAGTATGCTAACCTGGCAGGCGTTCCCGCCGGAACACGCTCCGTTTCCAACGTCGAGGATATCGAAACCGAGCCTTCCCGTGACGGCCAATCAGGCGGCGGCTAAGATCTCTCACGCGCCACTCGCTTGACGTTGAACCACAACGCCACTTGGTCTGATCCAAGTGGCGTTGTTCTTTCATGCTTCCATCTCGCCTCGTTCGCGATTTACGTGTCGCCCTGACCCAACGCGCGCAACACCGCAGGCAGTTCGGCCAGCCCGTGGATCGTCACGTCGGGGCGAATCGTGTCGCGATGCGCTTCGTTGGGCGGCGCGTCGGCCCGGCTGTCCAGCCACACGCTTCGCATACCGGTCAGTTGCGCGCCCAGCACATCGGCCCCGAGCGTATCCCCGACCACCACAACCGCTTCCGGCGGCGTGCCCCAGGCCTCGAGCGCCATTTCAAAAATGCGCGGATTCGGTTTCCTAATGCCGAGGGCCGCCGATACCAGAATTGGATCGAACCACCGGCGCAGCCCGGCGGTATCAATGAGCCTCTGCACGTTGGCTTCGTCACTGGCGTTCGAGATGAGGCCGAGACGATAGCCCTCTTCCGCGAGGCGCGCCAGTGTAGCGTCGGCGTCGGGCATGGGCCGCCAGCGGGTCTCGCTGTACGCAAAATAGGCTTCGAGCGCGCGCTCAACTCGCTCCGGCGGCAGGCGCGGCAGGCCCAACTCCTCCAGCGTCTCGCGCAGTATGTAAGCCGCGGTCACTTCCACCCAGTCGCGCAAGCGTTGGGCGAAGAACTCATTCAACCTCGCGGCGAATGTCGAACTGAAGGTGGTCTGCTCGATTGGCACGCCAGCCGTCAGCAAGTAGTCGGCCAGGTCCGCTATCATGCGATCCTGTGTTTCTTTCTCGTCGCCCTCGTAGCGGATCAACGTCGAGCCGAGATCGAAAATGACGCCCTGAATCATGTGGGCCATTCTAATCGGTAGTGGGAGAATACGGAAGGCTGTCCTGTGCTATACTCGGCCCTCCACGGGACGCTATGACATCGACTCCCCAAATCGTAGACCTGAACGCCTTCACCCGCGAATCGGGGCACTACGGGACCATATTCGCGTTCGAGAGCGCCGATCTGGACTTCAATCTCGTCTACTTCGACAAAGGCGAGGGAGTGCCGCATCACGTCAACGACGAGGTGGACGTGGCCGGCGTGGTTTTGCGCGGCGAGGGCGCGCTGGCGCTCGACGGGATCGAGTATCGCTTGCGGCCCGGACATTTCTTCTTCATTCCCAAAGGCTCGGCGCGCGGCCTGCGCTCGACTCGGGCAGATTTTGTCTATCTGTCTTTCCACGTGCGCCGGTCGGGACTCATGCCGGAGTAAACCGACTCTCTATGGATCTCCTCTCCGGCCTCAACTCCGCACAACGACAGGCTGTGACTGCCGGCAACGGGCCAGTGCTGGTGCTGGCCGGGCCGGGCAGTGGCAAGACGCGCGTCCTCACACATCGCGCCGCCTATCTCGTCGGCCACGTGGCCGTGCCGCCCTATCGCATCATGGCGGTTACGTTCACCAACAAGGCGGCGCGCGAGATGCGGGGACGGATCGAAACGGTGCTCGGCGGCAGTCTGCGCGGGCTGACCATCGGCACCTTCCACTCGATCTGCGCGCGACTCCTGAGGCGCGAGGCCGCCCACCTCCCGGTCACGAGCGACTTCGTCATCTTCGACGAGTCGGATCAAGTCGCGCTCGCCAAGCAGGCCTTGCGCGATCTCGATCTGGACGAGAAGCAGTATCGCCCGCAGTCGATGCTGAATGCGATCTCCAAGGCCAAGAACGAGCTCATTACGCCCGAGGCGTTCCGCGCCGAAACATATTTCGCCGAGATCGCCGGGCGCGTTTACGCGCGCTATCAGGCCCTTCTCCACGAGAACAATGCCCTCGATTTCGACGACCTGCTCATGGGCATCGTCATGCTCTTCGACGACCACCCCGACGTGCTGGCGAAGTATCAGCAGCAATACGAGCATATTCTGGTGGACGAATTTCAGGACACGAACACCGCTCAGTACGCGATGCTTCGGCAACTGGCGGCGGTCAATCGTAACCTGTTTGCCGTGGGCGATGTGGATCAGGCGATTTATCGGTGGAGAGGGGCCGACTACCGCAACGTGCACCGCTTTCAGGACGACCACCCCGATGCGCTGACGGTTCTGCTCGAGCAGAACTACCGCTCGACGCAGACGATCCTCGACGCGGCGATGGCGGTGATCGACAGGAATCCCAACCGAACGCGCAAGTCGCTGTTCACCGAGCGCGGGCACGGCGAGCGGCTGACCGTCTACGAGGCGTACAACGAAGACGAAGAGGCCCAGTTCGTCGTCGAGACCATCGCGACGCTGACCATGCAAGATGGTCTTTCACCCGGCGAATGCGCGGTCATGTACCGCACCAACGCGCAATCGCGCGCGGTCGAAGACGCCTTCATCCGGGCTGGCCTCCCCTACCGGCTGGTCGGGGCCACGCGCTTCTACGCCCGGCGCGAGATCAAAGACTTGCTCGCGTACCTCCGCCTCGTTCACAACCCCGCCGACTCGGTCAGCCTCGCGCGCGTGCTCAACGTCCCGCCACGCGGGATCGGGCCGAAGACGATCGAAGCCCTGCAAGCCTGTGCAGCGGCGAACGGCGTGCCGATGGGCGATATTCTGCGCGGCCTCGGGCAAGAGCCTCCGGCAGAGGTCCAACTCGCCGTGACGGGTAAAGCCCTCAAGGCTCTCGCCGATTTCGGGCGTCAGTTGAACTACTGGCATACCGCTCGCGCCGAATTGTCAGTCGTTCAACTGATGGATGTGATCCTCGATCAAATCGGCTATCACAATTACCTCAACGACGGCACTGACGAAGGCCTCGACCGGTGGGACAACGTTGTAGAATTGCGCGGTGTGGCCGCCGAAAGCCCGGACGCCCACCTCACTGGATTTCTGGAGGAGGTCTCGCTCGTCTCGGATGTTGACAACCTGGCCGAAGACGGCCAGGCGCCGACACTGCTCACCCTGCACGCGGCCAAAGGGCTGGAGTTCCCGGTTGTCTTCATCCTCGGCCTCGACGACGGCATTCTGCCCCACCAGCGCTCGTTCGACGACCCGGAGCAGATGGCCGAAGAGCGCCGGCTGATGTACGTCGGCCTCACGCGCGCCAAAGACCGGTTGTATCTCCTGCGCGCATTCCGGCGGACGCAGTACGGCGAATCCGACGTCAGCCAGCCGTCGCGCTTTCTCGAAGATATCCCCGACCATCTGGTCGCCGGCCACACGCCCAGGCGGACGGGGCGCAAAGCCAACGTGGCTTCCGCGTATGCGCGGGCGACGACGTGGGACGGCGGATCGAAACCTGCCGCCGCACAGCCGGTCGTTTTGCGATTCCGCACCGGCCAGCGGGTGAATCATTCGTCGTTCGGCGAAGGCATCGTGATCGAGAGCAAGGCCTCCGGCGGCGACGAGATCGTGAGCATCGCGTTCGAGGCCGTTGGCTTGAAGCGGCTGGCGGCAAGTATGGCAAATCTCGAACTCTTGGAAGGATAATGCGAATCCTGGTAACCGGCGGCGCCGGCTACATCGGCTCCGCGGCGGCGCAAGCCCTGCTCGACGCAGGACACGGCGTCACCGTCTTCGATAACCTCTCGCGCGGCCATCGGGCCGCCGTGCCAGAGGGCGCGCACTTCATCCTCGGCGACATCGGCAATCAGGCCGCGCTCGACGCCGTGTTCGGGGGCGACTCATTCGAGGCCGTGATGCACTTCGCCGCCTTCATCGAGGCCGGCGAGAGCATGGAAAAGCCCGGCCTTTATTTTCGCAACAACGTCGCCGCCTCGATCAATGTGATTGACACGGCGGCGCGGCACAGCGTGAAGCGGTTCGTCCTATCTTCGACCGCCGCCGTTTACGCCAGCAGTGACGAACCACTGGCTGAGACGGCCCCCATCGCACCGGCCAACGTTTACGGCGAGACGAAGTTAATGATCGAGCAGATGCTGAAGTGGTATTCACTGGTTCACGGCCTGCATTACGCCGCCCTGCGCTACTTCAACGCCAGCGGCGCGCTGCCCGGCAGGGGCGAGGCTCACCAGCCTGAGAGTCATCTCATCCCGCGCGTCCTGCGCGTCGCGCTGGGCCAGAACGAAGCCGCGCACATTTTCGGCACGGACTACCCCACGCCCGATGGCACGTGCATCCGCGATTACATCCACATCGCCGACCTCGTCTCGGCTCACCTGCTCGCGCTCGACGCGCTCGGCACAGAGTCCGTGCTGGTCTACAATCTCGGCAACGGCATAGGCTACTCGGTGAAGGAGGTGATCGACGTCGCGCGCGAAGTGACCGGCCACTCGCTCCCGGCAGAGGAACATCCGCGCCGCCCCGGCGACGCGCCGCGCCTCGTGGCCTCGTCCGACAAGATCAAGCGCGAACTCGGCTGGAGGCCCCGGTACGCCGATCTCAGGACGATCATCGCAACGGCCTGGGAATGGCACCGTTCGCATCCGAATGGGTATGGCTAGATCGCGCAATGCCGAGACGCCCCGCCGGGCCGTCCCTACCCCGTACAAAATTCTCGGCGTCTCGCCCTACGCCACCGCAGACGAACTACGGCAGGCCTATCACGCGCTGGCGAAGCAGTATCACCCGGACGCGAATCCACCGGAGAAGAGGGCCTGGGCTGAGACGCAGATGAAGCGCCTGAACGAGGCCTACACTCTGCTGTCCGATCCGGTGCGCCGTGCGAACTACGACGACGCCCACCCTCCCCCCCCGCCGGCGAGACCCGCGCCGCCGATCGAGCCGATTGACCCGGCGCAAATCAAAATCGATCTGCGCGACGATCCGGAGATGCAGAGGCGCGCGACGATCTTCTGGTCGGCCATCGCCTTTGCGCTCGCGCTGCTCGCCGTCGGCGTCTACTTTGGACTCGTCGGCGGCGAGAACGCGCCTCAGCCCCTTCAAGCCTTCGGCGAATTTCTCACCGGCCAGCGAGTGCTCCACATCGGGGGTCTGTTGACCTTCACCGTCGGTGAATTCGCGCTGATGCTCACCGGTATTTTCATTGCAATGATCCCCATCGCCTGGCTGTGGCTGCGGCGATGAGGATCGCGCTCAACGGCTGGTTCTGGGATCAGCCACACACGGGAAGCGGACAATATTTGTGCGCGCTAGCCGAGTATCTCCCGGAAGCCGCGCCGGAACACGAATACATCATCGTTGTTCCTCCTCACATTTCAGGCTTCACGAGTCACGCTTCACGCATCACGCATCACGTATCATCGCGAACGGCCTTCAGGCCAGTCCCCGTGGGAAGAGTCACGCTTCACGTCGCCCCCTCTCCCATCTCTCGCTCGAATCTCGGCAAAGTGATCTTCGAGCAGTTGACTTTCCCGCAGTCCTGCCGCGTTCTCCACGCCGATCTGGCTCACGTTCCGTATTGGGCGCCGCCCTTGCGATCGCCTGTGCCCATCGTCGTAACCGTCCATGATCTCATCCCGCTGATCCTGCCGGAGTATCGCGGGTCACTCGTCGCGCGGCTCTACACGGCTCTCGTCTCGGCGGCGACAACCGGGGCGGCGTTCGTGATCGCCGACTCAGAATCATCCCGCGCCGACGTGCTCGCCCACCTCGGCCTGCCGTCGGCCAAAGTGCGCGCGATCCATCTCGCCGCCGGGCCGGAGTATCGGCCATCGAACTCGTTCGACCTCGACCCTGCCCTGAAGGAGAAATACAGCCTGCCGGATTCCTACGTTCTCTATCTCGGCGGCTTCGATCCGCGCAAGAACGTCGGCACGCTGATCGCCGCATGGACGTGGGCGGCAGATTCAATCGGCGAAGCGTATCCACTCGTCATTGCCGGCAGGCTTCCCCCGCGCAGCGACGCATTCTTCGCCGATTATCCGGCGCAGGCCGCCGGCCTGAAGATCGCCGAAGGCGTGCGGTTCATCGGACACGTTGACGAGGCCGATAAGCCCGGGCTGTATCGCGGCGCGGCGTGTTTTGTGTTTCCATCGCGCTACGAGGGTTTTGGCCTGCCAGTGCTGGAGGCGATGGCCTGTGGCACGCCGGTGATCACGACCTCCGCGGGATCACTGGCCGAAGTCGCCGGGGACGCTGCTTATCTTGTTTCGCCGGACGACGCGCGCTCAATCGGCGCGGCGATCATCGCGACTATCGTTCAAGAGAATCTGGCCGATGACCTTCGCGAAAAAGGTCTGGCCCAGGCGGCCAAATTCAGCTGGGAGAAGACGGCGCGGGAGACGGTCAATGTCTACGAGGAGGGAATGGGCAAAAGGGAAACTAAGGGAAACAAGGGAAATTAAGGAAATGAGAAGAGCGTCTGTCGTTTCCGTTGTTTCCTTTATTTCCTTTTTCTCCTTCTTTTCCTTTTTTGTCTCTCGCGGTCTCCTCCCAGCCGACTCAGGCGAGTTTCAAGTCGTGGCGACCGTGCTGGGCGTCGCACACCCTCCGGGCTTCCCGTTTTACACGCTTCTCGGCAAGCTGTTCATCAGCCTCATTCCATTCGGAACGCCGGCCTATCGGCTGAATTTGCTGTCGGCGCTTCTCGCCGCGCTCACGCTCGTCTTCGTCAGCCGCGCGGTTCGGGCGTTGACGGACTCCGAGGCCGCGGGCCTCATCGCGGCCGGCGCTCTCGGCGTCTCCACCACGTTTTGGTCGCAAGCGACCACGGCGAACGTGCGGATGCTGACGGCGCTATGCGCGGCGATGGCACTGCACTGGCTGGCGAAATTCAAACTTCAAACTTCAAACCCCAAACGTCAAATCTCCAGTCGCAAATTTCCGACCTCCGACCTCCGACTTCCCACGTCCCACGTCCCACGTCCCACGTCCCACGTCCCCCCTTCCCTCATCCTCTTCTCCCTCTCACTCGGCCTCGGCATCTCCCATCACGCCTCGCTGGCATTCATGGGAGTTGTCTTTGTCATCTACCTTCTGCTCCTCGACCCAACATTGCTCCGCCCGTCGCGACGCTGGCTGATGGCGGGAGTCGCTTTTCTCGCCCCATTTCTATTCACCGTCTACCTCCCCCTGCGCGGGACGGCGGGCGCGTTCCTCGCCCCGCCCCGCCTCGCCACGCTCGCCGGCTTCCTCGAGCACGTTTTGGCGCGCGGCTTCGAGGGCGACTTTTTCTATTTCGCGCACTTCAAAGACCTGCCCGACCGTCTGCCGATACTCGGCAACATTCTGACCTTCCAGTTCAATCTCGTGATCCTCGCCGCCGCGTTGATCGGCGCGCTGATTGCCCTCCGGCGCGACTGGCGATTGTTCTTTCTCCTCGCCGGCTCATTCGCCGTCCACTCATTTGTCGCCATCACCTATCGCGCCCCGCAAACGGTCGAGTACATGCTCCCCGCTTACGTCGTGCTTGCGATCGCGCTCGGTTATGGCATCGGCGTCACGCTTCACGCTTCGCGCTTCACGTTTCACATCTCACGCTTCACGCCCCGAAGGGACCCTCCACGCTACACGCTCCACGTCATTCTGGCTTTCCTCTCCCTCGCCGCTCTCTCTCTCTTCCTCCGCAATCTGCCAAGTTACCTTTGGCTTTCGCGCGACGACTCGACGCGCGAGTACGCCGAAGCCGTGCTGACTTCCGCGCCGGAGAACGCGGTTGTCCTCTCTTCGTGGCACTGGGCGACGCCGATGTGGTACTTGCAGAAGGTGGAAGGGTCGATGCCCGACGTCGACGTGGAGTATGTCTTCCCGCAAGGCCTGTCACTGGCGCAGAATTGGGTTGAGCGCATCGGGGCGAACGTCGGGAAGCGCCCCACCGTCATCACGAGTTTCTATCCGCTCGAATATGCGGGCACGATCCATCGCTTCGTGCCCCTCGGCCCGGCGTGGCTCGTCTCAGATTCTCCCATCGCCACGTTGCCGTATCCCCTTACGCCTCTCAACGCAACCTCCGGCGGGCGATGGAAGTTGGCAGGCTATCATCTCGAATCGAACGAGATTAGGCCGGGAGAGGCGATCCGCGTCCTGGTCGCCTGGCAAAGTCTACAGCCGCCCGAAGACATCAACTTCTTCGTGCAACTTCTCGGTCCCGACGGCGCGTTGTACGGGCAGATGGACGTCAATCATCCGGCGGCCCGCTATGCGACGAACGAACTGCTGATTGACCGTTATCTCGTCACCATCCGGCCCGACGCGCCGCCCGGCGAATACAGCCTCGTCGCGGGGGCGTACTTGCCCGATGGGACACGGCTGACTTCCGCAGATGGGACGCGAGACAAATCTCTACTCTCTAATCTCCAAGTATCTCTCGCCACCTCGCCACCCGTCACCCGTCACCCGGTCTTCCATCTCCTGCCGGGCCTTGGGCTCATCGGCTACGATTACGACCGCACCCTGCCCGACTCAACGCGCCTCACCCTTCACTGGCGGTTGAGCAGCGCGCAAGATCGCGCAACCGTCTGGGCGGATGGCGCGCCTTTCGTGGAGATCAGTCTGCCCGCCGGGCCGGGCTATCTCACGACGACGACCGATCTCCCGAATGACGCACGCGACATTCAAGTCCTTCCCGGCGCGTCGCGCGTGCCATTCCCGCTCGATCTACAAACGTATTCTTTGCCCGATCCGGTGGACTCGGATCGCTACGTGCCGCTCGGCGGATCGCTCGTGCTCGTTGGCGAAAGCTACACCCAACTCGGCGCAACTGAAGTCCAGGTTGATCTCGACTTCCTCTCCGCTCGTCCCCTGATCGAGGACGACATCGTCAAAGTGGATTTGATCGGGCCAAACTATGCGTGGCGTGCGGAGTCGAACTCCGTTCCGGCGGGCGGCGCGATCCCCACGCTCAAGTGGGTGACCGGATCGCTCATCCGCGATCGGCATCGCCTCGTCATCCCTCGCAATGCAGTCGCCGGCCCGGCAAGACTCGAATTGGCCACCTACGATCATTTCACCGCGAGGGTCCTGCCGATTCTCGATCCGCGATTGGCATTGGTGGGATCGACCGTGCCGCTCGGCGAGATCGAAATCAATCCTTGATCTCTGCGCTTTGCTTTTTTCTCTCGCCGGGCTTACAATTCTTTCCGGATCTACCGGTTGTGGCCCATAGTGGAGGATGTTGCGATGGCGCTCAAAGATGTTGTATCAGAAGAAACAGAGTTAAGGCAAAGTCATCGCCCGGCGCGTGGCATGGCGATGACCGCTCCCCCGCCGCTGGAGAATGGCGACCGACTGACGCGGCTCGAATTCGAGCGGCGCTATGAAGCCATGCGCCGCATCAAAAAGGCGGAACTGATCGAAGGAGTCGTGCATATGCCATCACCCGTGAGAACTGACGTCCATGGCAAACCACATGGTCACATCATGACATGGCTTGGCGTCTATTGTGCCGCAACGCCCGGCGTCGGCCTGAGTGACAACGGCACACTCCGGCTGGATGATGATAACGAAGTCCAGCCAGATGGGCTGTTGTGGATCGAAGGGGGACGGGCCCGCCTCGGGAAGGACGGCTATCTGGAGGGTGCGCCGGACCTGATCGTTGAAGTCGCCGCCAGCAGTGCCGCGATTGACTTGCACGAAAAACGAAGAGCCTACCGGCGCAACGGCGTGGAGGAATACATTGTGTGGCAGGTCTACGACAAGAAGGTGGATTGGTTCGAGTTGAGCGAGGGCGAGTACGTGCCCCTGACCGCCGACGAGCGCGGGGTGATACACAGCCAAGTCTTTCCCGGCCTGCATCTGGCAGTGCCGGCGTTGTTGGAAGGCGATCTGGCCGGCGTGTTGGCCGAGTTGCAGAAGGGGCTGGCAACGCCCGAGCACGCGACGTTTGTCAAGAAGTTAGCTGAACAGAAATAACTCAGGCCACCGAATGCCCCGAACGAAAGAAGCAGGGAGACAACGACTTCTTTCCCTTCCCCTACTTCCTTTTGTTCCTCCCCTCCTCCTTGCCCTCCTCTCCGCCTGGCCCGTCCTCCATTCGGGAATGCCGACGGTCGGCGACGGGCCGAATCACTTTTATCGGCTGATCGAACTCGATTGGGCGCTCCGGCACGGCGTCTTCTACCCGCGCTGGATGCCGGACATGGGCTACGGCTACGGGATGCCGGTGTTCGTGTATTACCCGCCGTTGGCCTATTACGTTGCCGAAGTCTTTCGGCTGATCGGGTTCACGTTCGCCAACGCGATGCTCGCCGCTTATGCGCTCGCGCTCGGCCTCGCCGCCGTCGGCGCGTTTTCGTGGGGGCGCGACGTCTTCGGAGAAACCGGCGGCTTCGTCGCCGCCGCCGCGTATGCCTTCGCTCCGTATCTCTACCTCAACGTCCTCGCGCGCGGCGCACTGCCCGAAGCCCTCGCCCTCGGCTTGCTCCCCTGGCTCTTCTGGGCCTATCGCCGCTTCGCCCTCTCGTCTGGCCGCACTACATTCTTCGTCGCCGTCCTTCTCCACACCGCCTTCATCCTCACTCACACACTATCGGCGCTCGTTGCTACTCCGCTTGTGACGACGTACGTCGTTCTCTTTGCGGCGAGGCCCGGAGCGCAAGGCGCAGCCTCAAATCAGCAATCAGCCATCGGCATTCGGCAATCCCACAAGTCATTGTTCGTTGCTTCATTGTTCATTCCCCTCCTCCTCTCCGCCTTCTTCTGGCTGCCCGCGCTGTTTGAAACGCGGTACGTTCAGGCCGGCCAGCTGTTCATTCCGGCGCTCGACTTCCACAATCATTTCCTGACACTCGGCACACTGCTCGCCGCGCCGAGGCCATTCGATCCCAAACTCGTCTTCTTCGACTTCCCAGCCTCGCTGGGCTGGCCGCAGATCGGGTTGGCGGCGATTGGGCTTGGCCTTGTCCTATATCGAGCCTACACCCGGCTCCTACCCAGTATCACCGGGACGGACGACAATGAGCACGCGACTCACCTAGTCGGCGCATGGCTCGCGCTGGTCGCCCTCGCTTTTCTCACCCATCCCGCCAGTGCTCGCATCTGGGAGACGCTCCCGCTCCTCCGCTATCTTCAATTCCCGTGGCGACTCGTCGGCCCGGCGAGTTTGATGCTGGCAATCGCGGCGGGGGGAGGGGCGGAATCGATCTCCTCCATAATTAGGTCTCGCGCTCGGTCGTTGGCAACTACGAAGCACACCTTTGAGATTCGGGATTTGGGATTTGGAGTTTGGGGTTTTGCCCTTTTGTCCTTTTGGCTTTTTTCTCTCCCTTGGACCTTCACCGCCGGCTACGAGAATCTCGGCCGGCCAACGATTGCCGACATCGCAAGATACGAACAAGACACCGGGCATCTCGGCACAACCTCGGCCGGCGAATACTTGCCGGTCGGTGTGACCGAACTTCCCGCGCCCGACTCGCTGGCCGCGCGCTACGCCGAGAGCCTGATCATCTCCCGCCTCGACCGCGCTTCTCTCCCGCACGACGCAGTCGTCGTCGCCGAAACCAGTGACCTCAACCGCGCAGAAACGACGATCGACTCTGCGACGTCATTCACAGCGACCTTCGACTGGTTCTACTTTCCCGGCTGGCAGGCCGAGATCGATGGCAAACCGGCGTCGATCGCCGCGAGAGAGCCAAACGGCCTGATCGCCGTTGACGTGCCCGCTGGTCATCACACGGTCGGCATTCATTTCGGATCGACGCCGCTCAGGCAGGCGTCGGATTCGATTTCGTTATTGACGTTGATCGGGACCGTCTTGTGGGGAGTGAAGCACAGGAAAAGGGAAGAAGGAAGGGGGAAGATGTCAGACTCCGCGCTGATTCCGGCCCGCTTCCTTCTTCCTACTTCCTTCTTGATTGCCCTCCTCCTCTTTCGTTCCCTCTACCTCGATCGCTTCCCCTCCCCCTTCTCCAACACCCCCTTCGACGGCGCGACCGTCGCCGGTGTGACGACACCGCTGTCGGTGAACTTCGATCATCGCCTCGCGTTGATCGGCCTCGACCTGCCGGACGCGACTGTGCGCTCGGGCGATGCCTTCGACTTCGACTTGTACTGGCGGCCGCTCGACGCGCCGCTCGACGCCGACTACAGCAT
>JACQED010000062.1 GCA_016200785.1 Chloroflexota bacterium | reverse complement strand
TTGGGCAACGTCTTCGGCACGTCGAACCTCGTCTGGGCGAACATCATCGGCCTCATCCTCGTCTATCTCACCGCCGGCTATTTCATCGGCGGGCGCTGGGCCGATCGGTCGCCGCAGGCGCGGACGTTTTATCAACTCCTCGCGTGGGCCGCGTTCAGCGCCGGTCTGGTGCCTTTGGCATCGCGCCCGGTGCTCCGCTTCGCCGCCGAGGCCGTGGCCAACTTCGACGCGGCGGTGGCGATCGGCTCGTTCGGCGCAGTGCTGATCCTCTTCTCGGTTCCGGTGACTCTGCTGGGCTGTGTCTCGCCGTTCGCGATCCGGCTTGCGCTGAAAGATGTGAACGCCGCCGGGAACACAGCCGGAAGAATGTACGCGATCTCGACGCTGGGATCGATCGTCGGGACGTTTACGCCCGTGTTGGTGCTGATCCCGTCCATCGGCACGGCGCGCACCTTTTTGCTTTTCTCCGGCGTTCTGCTCGCGATCGCATTGGGCGGCCTCTTCGCCGCCGACCGCCGCCGCGCCCTGCTGTATCTTCTGATGCCCGCCGTTCTTTTGATTCTCGCCATCGCCTTTCTGCGCGGGCCTCTCAAGCCGACGACGGGTATGATCTACGAGACCGAGTCGGCCTACAACTACATTCAAGTCGTTCAACGCGATGGCACGCGTTACCTTCTGCTCAACGAAGGGCAAGGCATTCACTCGGTGTACAATCCCGACACGCTCGTGACCGGCGGGACGTGGGATTTCTTTCTCGTCGCGCCATTCTTCAACGCGCCACCGCACGCGCCCTCACAAGTCAAGAGCCTCGCGCTCATCGGCCTCGCCGGCGGCACCATTGCCCGCCAGTACACGGCGGTCTTCGGCCCGATCCCGATTGACGGCATTGAGATCGATCCAGCGGTCGTGCAGGTGGGGCGGGATTACTTCGCGATGACCGAGCGAAACCTGAACGTGATCGTCGAAGATGGCCGCTACGCGCTCAATCGCAGTCGGGGACGCTACTCGGTCATCGGCGTGGACGCCTATCGCCTGCCGTACATTCCCTGGCAACTGACGACGCGCGAGTTCTTCGAGGCAGTGCGCGCCCATCTGACCGACGACGGCGCGCTGGTGATCAACGTGGGGCGGACGAATAAAGATCGCAGGCTGATCGAGGCGATGGCCGGGACGCTGCGCGCCGTCTTCCCATCGGTCTATGTCGTTGACGTTCCGCAATCGTTCAACAGCATCCTGTATGCCACCGTTCAGCCGACGCAGGCGAAGAATCTTCATCTCAACCTCGCCGCATTCGGCGCGGGCACTCATCCCCTGCTGTACGACTCCATCGCCCGCGCCATCGTCAACCTTCAGCCGACGCCGGAGTCCACGACCGTCTTCACCGACGATGTAGCGCCGATAGAGCAGTTGACGAATTCGATTGTGATACAGTTTGTGTTAGGCGGAGAAATGCACGAACTTAGCCCGAATTAGGAATTGCGAATTGTGAGTTGCGAATGCGCCCATATCAATTCCTAATTCGCAATTCGCGATTCATCGCTCACCGGAGATGCCATGCCCGAACTTCCCTCCTGGCTCGTCGCCCTTCTTCGCACCCTGATCGTCATCTGCCTCCCGATCGCGCTCGTGCTGACCAACGTGCGGCTGATGATGTCGAACGCCTTCCTCAAATTCGAGTATGGCAAGTCGGACTTTCCGCCCGAGCCATACGGCTTCACTCAGGCCGACCGCCTCACCTACGCGCCCATCGCGCTGGCCTATCTGTTCAACTCGGAGGGCATCGAGTTCCTCGGCAGACAGCACTTCCCGGAGGGGCAGACCGCGCCGCCCGAATCGTGCCAGTATTACACCACCCGCGACTGCACCTACCAATACAACGACCGCGAACTGAAGCACATGGCCGATGTGAAAGTTGTGACGCGCGGGGCGATGGCCGCGTGGATCGTCACCGGCCTCATAGTAATCGCCTCGGCTATCGTATTAGGCTGGAGGCCGGAAACGCGGCCAGCGCTGCGAGGCGGGCTGGTCGCCGGGGCCGTGCTGACGGTGGGCATCTTGCTCGCCCTCGTCGCCTATATCCTGATCAACTTCAATACGTTCTTCGTCCAATTCCACAAAGTCTTCTTTGAAGGCGAGTCGTGGCTGTTCCTGTGGTCGGATACGCTCATCCGACTCTTCCCGCTTCAATTCTGGTCGGACGCGTTCACGCTGATCGGCGTAGGGGCATTGGCCGAGGGGATTGTGATCGGGGCGGGGGCGTGGTTTGGCTTGGCCGCGAAATAGTTGCTTCACGCATTGACTTGTGCACGCCACTTGTGGAAGGGCCTCCACACGCAGCTGATCGGCGAACTGAGCACTCACTCCTTGCCGCCGCTATTGGCCCCAGCCTATTACGTTGACGCCGAGCGGAGTCTGCAGGTCTTGCTCGACGACGAAGTGTATCCCGATGTGGAAATCACCGCACCAACTGTGGCCCAGGCCATTCGTCCGTCCGGCGTTGGTCTGCCAGTGGCTGAGATGACAACCGAGGTG
The DNA here is from genome assembly GCA_016200785.1 of Chloroflexota bacterium. Lineage (GTDB taxonomy): Bacteria > Chloroflexota > Anaerolineae > Anaerolineales > JACQED01 > JACQED01. The sequence goes on along the minus strand of JACQED010000062.1, from coordinate 5,338 downwards.
ACTGAAAGGCCGGAGATCGAAGGCGAGGAAGATCAAGAAAGCGCGATTTTCATACGACAGGCGCATACCGAACGTCTGGTAGCAGTCATCGAGATACTCTCGTACAGCAACAAGACAACCGGCGAAGAAAAGCGCGCCCAATATCTGAGCAAGCGCCGGGCACTGTTGCGATCCGGCGTGCATCTCGTGGAAATCGATCTATTGCGTTGGGGACAGCGCGTGGTGACTGATTTGCCGCCGCATCCCTATCACATACTCGTCAGTCGGGCCAATGATCGCCCGCGCACCCGGGTCTGGTCATTCGGAATAGAAGATAGGATCCCGGACGCTCCACTCCCATTGATAGCGCCGGACGAGCACGTGCCCATACCTCTGCAGACGGCTTACGCTGAGATTTATCGGGCGCGGAACTTTCACGAACGACTGGATTACGCACAAGACCCGGAAGGGCCGCTGACGGCCGCTCAGCGCCGGCAAATTCGAGAGCGGCTGACGGCTGAGGGGCTATCTGCTCTCTCTTGATTCCTGGAGTCGAGCATCCACCCAGACAATTTGCTCCGGGGAGAGCGCGGGGGGCGGCGGAGGTTTGCGGTAGTCAATCCGCACGGCATAAGCCCCGCGCATATAGACAGCTGTCACTGCCGCGCCCAGGTCGAGGGCCGCGTCCGGGTCCGGTTCGCGCAACGGGACGGGCAAAACAGGCAGCCGCGCCTCCACGCTGATCGGCCACACTTCCACTTTGGGACGGCGCTCAACCCGGCTCAATATCACGTAATACGGTGCGGCCGGCACCGGGCGCTCTAGTGGCGGACGCTCGCCGCCGCGCAGTAGGTCAATTTCCATCAAATGCGTTCCCGACCGGAGCAGGTCACGCCGCTTGTTGCGATACGCCTCGTAGGCCTCGTGACCGGTGCGCTTGTTCACCGGAGACAGGATTTCAATCGCCGTAACTAGTTGATTCTCGGCGGCGGAACGGATTTCGACACTGTACTGGCGGTAAGGCACCTCCAGCCTGACCATGCTTTCCGCCGGCGCTCGATCAATCACTGCCACGCCTTGCGGTTCGGCCAGCGTTACAGAGGCAGACTCCCAGATGCCCACATCGGGGCGGACTCCGCGCACTTCGGCGATTTCCAAAATGTCGTAGGTGACGTAGGGTGTAAGCGCGGCAAAGTAGCGAGGCTGAATGTGGCTGTTCAACTGTCCCTGGATTTCGCTGGCCAGATTGTTGTGAAAATCCTGCCACAAGGCCGGGTCTTCAATGTACGGATCCATTCCGGGAAATGGGGACGGCATGAGGCACCTCCTACCACACCTGCAATCGCGCGATTACTATAACACATTTCGTGCGGGCCTACGCCCCGTACCTGGCTAACCTCCCGGCGTGCGCCAAAGCCAGCGGCATGATGTCGGTCGCGGGAAACTGGCCCAGCCCGCCCAGGATGCACTCGCGCTCGCCGAAAGACTGACAACGATCGGGCAGGTGCATAGCCGGAGCCCACAACAGCAGTGGGACGGGATGCCACGAGTGCGATTTCAATTTGGCCGGGGTCGAGTGATCGCCGGTGACGATCAGCACGTCGAGCTTGAGATCGAGCAAAGTCGGGAGCGCGGCATCCACTGATTCGACGACCTTCGCCTTTGCGTCGAAGTCGCCGTCCTCGCCGCGCGAGTCGGTCGGCTTGACGTGGATGAAAAAAAAGTCGTACTCGTTCCAAATCTGCGCGAGGTGCGCGAACTCGTCGGCGGGAGAGTCGCCGTCGAACTTCTGCACCTCCATTCCCACCAGTTTCGCCACACCTTTGTACATCGGATACACCGCAACGCAGGCCGCCTTCAATTTGTAAACGTCGCGGTACTTCGGCAGATTGGGATCGCCGGAGAAGCCGCGCAGAGTCAACATGTTGGCTTGCGCTTCGCCCGCAAGAATCTTCTGCGCGGCGGCGATCCAAAGGTTTACCAGCGCCGCCGTCTTGCCACCGGCGGACGAGGTGGCGCGGGCCGGAAGCGGGGCTGCGCCGACAGCCTGGGGATCGGTATCTTGAACGTCGGCGGACAATCCTTCGCCGCGTAAGACGAGCACGAAGCGGTGTTCTTTCACGTGCCGGACCTCGCACTCGACGCCTTTCAGTTTGATCGCCTTCAATTTCTCCACGACAGCGGCGGCCTTGTCCGAGGCGAGGCGCCCGGCGCGGCGATCGGTGATAACACCGTTCGCGTCCACGGTGCAGAAGTTGCCGCGCGCCGCCACGTCCTTCTCGCCGACCTCAACGCCGATGCCGAACGCTTCCAACACGCCGCGCCCGATGTCGTATTGAATCGGGTCGTAGCCGAAGAGGGCGAGGTGGGCCGGGCCGGAGCCGGGCGAGATGCCGGCGGCGATCGGGCGCGAGAGGCCGAGCGTCCCCTCGGAGGCGAGTCGATCGAGGTGAGGCGTTTTCGCGGCTTCAAGTTCGGTCATGCCTCCCGGCGTCATCGGCAGGCCGCCGAGACCGTCCATCACCAGCAAGACGATCTTCGTTTTCCCCTGCGTCGCGAGTTCGCGCATTAGTTTGAAGTCAGCCATATTGATCTCCGAAAAAAGGGGACGCTGATAAACGCTGATTCACGCTGATCGGAAGGTCATCAGCGTTTATCTGCGTTTATCAGCGTCCCTATCTGCGAGGGCGAGTGACGCAGCCCTGTCAGCGAATAGCGAGTTCGCTCGCCTTGTCGAAAACGTGCATGTTGTCCATGTTCAGCGCGACCTGGAGTTTGTCTCCGACGCGGGCGCGGGTGCGCGGGTCCACCCGGCCGACGAAGTTCTTTTCGCCGGCCATGAGGTAGAGGAAGATTTCATTCCCCATCAACTCGGTCACGTCCACCTTAGACTCGACGAGGGCCTGGTGGATGCCCGGCGGCGCAAATTGAGGGTCGTGAATGTCTTCGGGGCGAATGCCGAAGATCACGTCCTTGCCGGCGTGAGGCCGAAAAGTCGCGGCCTTCTCGTCGGGCACTTTGACATTGAACGCGCCAGCGTCAACCATCATACTGCCGTCGTCCGTGCGGATTCGGGAGTCGAAGAAGTTCATCGAGGGCGAGCCGATGAAACCGGCGACGAAGACGTTGCCCGGCCGGTCGTACAGGTTCTGCGGCGAATCGATCTGCTGGAGCAACCCGTCCTTCATCACGGCGATGCGCGAGGCCATCGTCATCGCTTCGACCTGATCGTGCGTCACGTAGATGAAGGTGGCTTCGAGGCGCTGGTGGAGTTTGGAAATCTCGGCGCGGGTCTGCACGCGCAATTTGGCGTCGAGGTTGGAGAGAGGCTCGTCAAAGAGAAAGACCTGGGGGTGGCGGACGATGGCGCGGCCCACGGCGACGCGCTGGCGCTGGCCGCCCGAGAGGGCGCGCGGTTTGCGGTCGAGCAGGTGTCCGATGCCGAGGATGTCAGCCGCCTCTTTCACGCGCTGTTCGATCTCGGCCCGGGGCGTCTTGCGTAGTTTCAGCCCGAAGGCCATGTTATCGTAGACGCTCATGTGCGGATAAAGCGCGTACGACTGAAACACCATGGCGATGTCGCGATCCTTCGGCGCCACGTCGTTGACCACGCGATCGCCGATGAGAATCTTCCCCGAACTGATTTCCTCCAGCCCCGCCAGACAGCGGAGCGCCGTCGTCTTGCCACATCCGGACGGGCCGACGAGGACGAGAAACTCTTTGTCCTCGACGTGGATGCTGAGGTCGTGGACGGCCTTGACCTCGCCGAACTGCTTGGTTACGTGGTCGTACGTGACGCTGGCCATGCTGCCTTCCTTTCTTGAACGAGTATAGTGGCCGAATTATATTCTGATCGCCCAACTAGTCAAACGGGTAGGAGTTACGCACTTGACCTGACACTTCAACACGCGACACTCCATCCTTTGACCCGTGTCGCTTTCTCTGTTATGATCCCACCGATGCGCAATCGTCGCGAGCTGCTCAAAGCCTCACGTTCTCTCCTGCGTTGGCTGACGCCCGGCCTCGGCGTCAAGCGCTGGTTCATTCTCCTCGGCTTTGGCACGACGCTCGTCGGCCTCGGCATCGGCTACGTCCTCATAGACCTCTATCGCACCGTCCCCGCCCCGCGCATTGTCTACGACATCACCCTGCAATTCCTGCCCCGCCTGGCGCGCGCGGCGATCGTCGGATCGCTGGGCCTCGGGGTGATCGTCATCGCCATCGTGCAGATCAACCGCGCCGTGCTGGCGCCGTTCACCCGGCCGGGGCACGCCATCGTGGATGCGGTCGCCGAGTATCGGCGGCGCGGCAAAGGGCCGAAGGTCGTGGCCATCGGCGGCGGCACCGGCCTGCCGGCGCTCCTGCGCGGGCTTAAGTCTCACACCAGCAACATCACCGCCATCGTGACGATCGCCGACGACGGCGGATCGTCGGGTCAACTGCGGCGCTCGCTGGGCGTCTTGCCGCCGGGCGACTTCCGCAACTGCATCGCCGCGCTGGCCGACGACGAAGCCCTCACGACTCAACTCTTTCAATATCGCTTCGGCGGGAGCGAAGGACTGGCCGGCCACCCGCTCGGCAACCTGTTCATCACCGCCATGGCCGAAGTGACGGGGAGTTTTGAAAAGGCACTGGTCGAGTCGAGCCGCGTGCTGAACATTCGCGGGCGCGTTCTGCCCTCGACTCTGCAAGACGTGACGCTCGTCGGCGAAGTGGTCGAGCCGGCGATGTTCGGGAATGGGGCATCCCGCGTGAGCCGGGTGGAGGGCGAATCGCAGGTGACCGCCGCGCCGGGGATCATTCAGCGCGTGTATTTGCAGCCCGACGACGCCCCAGCCTACCCCGAAGCCGTGAAAGCGATCCTCGACGCCGATCTCGTCGTGGCCGGGCCGGGCAGTCTATTCACCAGCATCATTCCGAATCTTCTGGTGCGCGACATTGCCGAAGCCACCCGCGCCAGCCGCGCGTTGAAGATTTACGTGTGCAACGTGGCGACGCAACCCGGCGAGACAGACGGCTACAGCGTGCTGGATCACATCGAGGCATTGGAGCGACACGTGGGGCCGGGGCTGTTCCCGGCCATCCTGGCGAACACCAATCAAAGCGGCCCCCTGCCCGGTTACCTGCAGTGGGTGCGCCTCGATCCGCCGGTCAACGGCTTGCGCCGCATGCTCGCCGCCGATGTCTCGCACGCGAAGTATCCGTGGCGGCACGATTCAGCCAAACTCGCCGGAGTGCTGATGCAGTTATTGAGTGAATACGCGTCCACAGGAGTTGCGCGCTTGCGTAAGGGTCGAGGACCTCTTAATCACGAATGGCACGAATGAACGAACGACACGAATGTTTTTATTCGTGATAT
>JACQED010000015.1 GCA_016200785.1 Chloroflexota bacterium | reverse complement strand
AACAAATCCCCGCCGCTGAGTGCTCCCCACATGCGTGGGGATGAACCGGGCCTGGCTGACTTCGGTTTCTTTTCCGTTTCGTGCTCCCCACATGCGTGGGGATGAACCGCGGCGTGGCGCTGTGCGTCGCGTCGTGCGTGGGTGCTCCCCACATGCGTGGGGATGAACCGCGCGGGTTAGCCTGGCGCTTGAAGTAAAAGCAGTGCTCCCCACATGCGTGGGGATGAACCGCGCAGGCGGCGCGCCCGGCGCCTAACTGAGGTCGCGCCGCAGGCGGGCTTGAACTTGACGCTACCGTATTCCATCCATACAATTGATTCCAGATGACCAGGCTATGGTTGATCCGTCACGGCCAAACAGATTGGAATCTGGAGGGCCGCTGGCAGGGGCAGGCCGATCCGCCGCTGAACACGGCCGGACGCGCGCAGACGAGGAACTCGAACGTTGCCTGAGTTTAGCCGTCGAATGCCGTGAGCGTATGTTGAGCCAACTGGCTATTATGGCCCCAAGCGAGTTCACGGTCAGCAAATTGCAGGTTCGATCCGGTCACCCGCCGCTAGGCCGACCGAGTGAGAGCGCGCCATAATTGGGTGAGTCGCTTTTGAAGCGTGATGAGATGCGGGATAAACTGTAGAAGCGACCTTCGGTCGCTTCTCTTTTTGATAAGAGGCATCCACGCGTGAAGTTGACAACGGTCCTAAATCAGCGTCAATCAGCGTTCACCCGCGTCCCCCTCAATTTACAAAGTAACTCCGGCAGGCTTCGTCCACCAGCGCGGCGGTCAGGCGCGGTGGAACGCCCTCGTAGTTGCAAATTGAAATCACCGTCTTGATAATGTCGCGAGGGTGAACGGCCTGCAAGGTGCGGTTCGGCTCGCGATACCACTTTTGCAGCAGGTGGAGAAAAGCGTCTCTGTCGAAGGGGATTTGGTAAATATCACACACCCGGGCGAAGACTTGATAGAACAGCTTGTCGTCCGGGCTCCCGACTTCCACTTTCATTTGAATGCGCCGCAGGAAAGCCGCGTCCACCAGTTGATTCGGATCGAGATTGGTCGAGAACACAATCAACTGCCGGAAGGGAATCTGCAAAGTCTGGCCGGTTTGCAGGCGGAGAAAATCAATCCCGCTCTCCAGCGGCACGATCCAACGGTTGAGCAAGTCCTGCGGGCTGACTTGCTGGCGGCCAAAGTCGTCGATCAGAAACATGCCGCCGTTGGCTTTTAGTTGCAGAGGCGACTCGTAGAATTTGGCAATCGGGTCGAAGCGCAAATCCAGCGCGTCCATCTTCAGTTCGCCGCCGACCATCACCGCCGGCCGTTGAAATAACCCCCAGCGTTTATCCACTTTGCCGAATCGATCGGTGAAGCCCTTTTCGGCCTGCACTGCGATGTGAACCAGCGGATCGAAGACTTGCACCAACTGGCCGGCCGTCGTGATGGCGTACGGCAGCCAGATGGGATCAGTGCCGGCTAGCAGTCTGGCAATAGCCTGCGCCACGGTCGTCTTGCCGTTGCCCGGCGGGCCATACAGAAACAGTGACGATCCTGCGTTGACCGCTGGGCCGATGCGGCGGTGGAAGTTCTCCGGCAGGATCAAGTGGCTGATAGCCGCTTTCACCTCTTCGGGGCCGACCTGCCTCGTCCCGCCCGTCTGAAGCAGTATGGCCTGGTTGTACGCTTCAATCGGCACCGGAGCGGGGCCGAGGTACTGAGTGCGCTCCAGCGCATCGCGCGCCCGCTTGGTGCCCTCGTCGGTGATGCGATACACGTAACTCAACCGCCCGATGGTTCCCGCCTTGGCGATTTCCACCAGGTGCTCGTTCTGCATCCAGGCCAGCGTGTCGTCGATGATCTGTGAATGGACTTTGATGGTCTCGACGAATTTTCCCAGGCTGACGTCTCCCTGATTGAACAGGATACGCAAAATCAAGTCGCTGACGATGGAAGCCGGTATGCCCAATTCGTCGGCGGCTGTCGCTTGGGCGAGGACTTTGTTGAGTTCGGTTGGTTCGGCCATACGAGTGTCCCTTGCGATCTCCTCACGGTGGCTGTCGGCGTGGGAGTATATTCCGAAGTGGCGAGTTGCGCCAATGTCGGATGAACTGCACGTTTTGGGGGCTGTGGCATTGCCGAAAACGACAATGCAGCCTTGACTTTGGCCGGTCGCAGGAGTATAAGTAGTTCGGAAAAAAAGCCCTTGTGTGGCGGGCACGGCGTCGCCATGCGAAAACGTGGGCATCGGAAGGAGGTGGTCGCATGGATTCGGACGACAGTTCGAGTCATATTACAGACCGTCACTGGCTGAGGCAGAGGTGTAAAGCGATCAGGCCTGGGTCGAGCGACATCACGCCGACGGGCGACCCCCTTACCGATTCTCTACCAGGGTTGCCTGCCTATTAGCAATCTGTTGACCCGCTTGGTTCTCGTGGCCGCCTCCGCGCCAGCGACGGAGGTGGCCTTTTGTTTGCCTTCTGGTCGCCGATTCATAATCGAGGGTGAACTATGGCATATCTAAGCGACTTGATGGGGAACCCAATCACCGATGCAGACGGCGAGCGCGTCGGCCGCCTCGAGGATCTCATCGCCGCCGTCCGGCGTGACATGCCGCATCCCACCGTCGTGGCGTTGGCTGTCAGGCGGCGGGGCCAGAACCTGTTGGTGCCGTTCTCCGAAGTGGCGGCGCTGGTCGCCCCGGTCATCCCGCTTACCCGATGCTTCAAGGACGTTGTCCCCTATCAGCCGAGTGAGCACGATCTGTACCTGGCGCGGGACGTGCTGGACAAGCAGATCATAGACACCAACGGCGTGCGGGTGGTGCGCGTCAACGACCTTGAACTGGCGCGCGTGAACGGACACTTCTATGTCTCCAACGTGGATGTCGGCGAACTGGGCCTCTTGCGCCGGCTCGGGTTGGCCCGGAGCGTTCAGAAGATCGCCAGCCGCCTGGGTCGCAAATTGTCGCCGGGTGTCATCGCCTGGGATGATGTCGAATTGCTGCCGGGCAACCAGCCCCTGCGCCTGCGGGTCGCGGGCGAGAAGATGGCCGAACTGCACCCCGCCGACCTGGCCGAGTTGATCAGCCATTTAAACCGCTCCGAGAGCGGCAGATTCCTCGAGACGTTGGACGTGAAGACGCTGGCCGATACGCTTGAAGAGGTCGAGCCGGAATTCCAGGCCAGCCTGGTGGAAAGCATGCCGGACGAAAAGGTGGCGGACGTCCTGGAAGAGATGGCTCCCGACGAGGCGGCCGACCTGCTGGCCGAAATACCCGAAGACCGCAGTCGGGAACTGCTCCAGCTGATGGAGCGGAAGGAAGCCGAGGATGTGCGCAAATTGCTCGCTTACCCGGTCGAATCGGCAGGCGGGATCATGACCACCGAATACATTTCTGTCGGCCTGGGCCTCACCGCCGAGCAAGTCCTCTCCACCCTGCGGGAGACCGCGCACGAAGCGGAAACGATCGCCTATGTTTACGTGACTGACGACGACGATCACCTGAAGGGCGCGTTCTCACTTCAGGACCTGGTCTTAGCCAGGCCGGATACGCCCGTCACCGAGTTCATGCATCCCCGCGTCGTCAGCGTCAATCTGGCGGACAGTCAGGATGGGGTGGCGCAGGCCATCGCCAAGTATAACCTGACGGCCGTCCCGGTGGTGGATGACGACAAGCGGCTTCACGGCGTTGTCACCGCCGATGATGCCCTGGACAAGATCATCCCTACCGCATGGAAGAAACGCCTGCCGCGCATGTATCGTTGATTCTTCACCGGGATCCGATCCATGACGCTCTGGCAACGCCTGAAACCGATCCGCGCCCGGCTGGTGGTCCTTCTCGCCGTGATCGGGCCGGGCATCATCACCGCGAATGTGGACAATGATGCGGGCGGCATCACCACCTATTCCGTCGCCGGGGCGCACTTTGGTTACAGCCTTCTCTGGATGCTGGGGCTGGTGGCGCTGGCGCTGATCGTCGTTCAAGAGATGAGCGCGCGACTGGGAGTGGTCACGGGTAAAGGCCTGGCCGATCTGATCCGTGAAAGCCTGGGGGTGCGCGCGACGGCGGTCATTATCGGCATCATGTTGATCGCCAATCTGGCGAACACGGTTAGCGAGTTTGCCGGCGTGGCGGCCAGCCTGGAGATTTTCGGGATCAGCAAATACCTCTCGGTGCCGCTGGCCGCGGTCGTTGTCTGGCTGCTCATTGTCAAGGGGAGTTATAAATCGGTCGAGCGCATCTTTCTCGCGGCCAGCGCGCTCTACCTGGCCTACGTCGCCTCGGGCGTCCTCGCCAATCCGCCGTGGCCCGACGTGCTGCGCGCGGCCCAAACGCCGAGTTTCCGTTTTGAGGCCGGCTACGTGACGATTTTTGTCACCGTCATCGGGACGACGATTGCGCCGTGGATGCAGTTTTACCAGCAGTCGTCTATCGTGGATAAAGGCCTCAAGATTGCCGATTACGCTTACGAGCGGCTCGACGTGGTGGCCGGCTCTCTATTCGCGGTGTTGGTCGCCGCCTTCATCACCATTGCCTGCGCGGCCACGCTGTACGCCAACGGAGTGCGCATCGAAACGGCGAAAGACGCCGCGCTGGCGCTGAGACCGCTGGCTGGCCCATATGCCGCGACGTTATTTGCGTTTGGATTACTCAACGCCTCGGTCTTCTCGGCGGCAATCCTGCCGCTGTCTACCGCCTATGTGGTGTGCGAGGCCTTCGGCTGGGAGGCCGGCGTCAGCCGTGATTGGAAGGACGCGCCGGTATTCTTCGGCATCTACACCGCACTCATCGCCCTGGGCGCGGGCATCATCATGCTTCCGATCAAGTCGCTGGTGCAGGCCATGCTGGCCAGCCAGACGCTCAACGGGGTGCTGCTGCCCGTGATCCTCGTGGTGATGCTGGCGCTTATCAACGACCGGAGATTGATGGGCAGGTTCGTCAATGGCCGCCTCTTCAACTTCGTGGCCTGGGCGATTGTCGTGGCTTTGATTGTGCTCACCGGCATCCTGGTGATCACCAGCGTCTTCCCCGGCTTCCTGGGTAAATTTTGACCGTCGATCTTCCTCCCTGCCCTCCGCGCCGCCCTGGCACGCACGTTGCAACCAGTGGCGCACAAACCGCGTCAATGCTATAGTTAGGGTATCTTCAGACCGGACTCAAGGAGGGTAACATGGGCACTCGCTCAATTCGACTCTGGGTAACGATCGGCTGACGCCGACCCCGATCGCCCTCCCGACGCAGGTCATCACGGTGACGGCGACTCTCGCAGCTACACCCACGCCCGTGCCGACCGCGACTCCGGCGCAAACGTCTTACACAGTCAAGCAGGGCGATTGGCTTTTCAAGATCGCGCGCGAGCACAATGTCTCTGTCGAAGCGTTGATCGCCGCCAATCCCGGCATCAACCCCAGCAGCATCCAGCCCGGCCAGGTGCTTGTCATTCCCGCGCCGGGCGCGCCGATCCCGCCGGCGGCGGTCGCCGCCGGGCCCAGCACCTACGTCGTTCAGCCGGGTGAATGGATCTACCAGATCGCCCGCAAGCTCGGCAAAGACCCCCAGGCGATCATCGCGGCCAATCCGGGCGTTGATCCGAACAACGTAAAGCCGGGCCAGGTGTTGAATATCCCCTGAGCGTCGGCGCACTTCACTCGCGAGACAAACCCGCTTTCACTCCGAAGGCGGGTTTTTTGCTAATACAGGATTGAAAATGGCTGAGACCATTCTCTCCAGCGAACGGCGATATGAGGGCCGGATTCTGAGCTTGCGTCTCGACACGGTGCGCCTGTCGAACGGCCAGGCGATGGTGCGCGAGGTGATCGAGCACAATGCGGCGGTGGCGATCGTGCCGGTGGACGCCGCCGGGGATGTTTATCTTGTCCGCCAGCATCGCGTCGGCTCGAACGGGCCGCTCGTCGAGATTCCGGCGGGCATGGTCGAGGACGGCGAAGACCCCGCCGAGTGCGCCGCGAGGGAACTGCAAGAGGAGATCGGTTACGCGGCGGAGCAGTTGGAACTGCTGGGCGTGTTCTATCTCGCGCCGGGCTATTCCACCGAGTTGATGTATCTCTACCTCGCGCGCGACCTGCGCGAGTCGAAACTCGAACAGGACTTCGACGAGGCGATTGAAGTTGAGAAGATGCCGCTGAGCGCGGCGATCGGGCGACTGGCTGCGGGCGGCGAGCCGACAGATATGAAGACGATTGCGGGATTGCTGTTGGCGAGAGGGCGACTAGGGGTTAGAGGGTAGGGACAACAGTCACAGCCAAGCGTTCCTCAATCTGTTCTTTGACCCACGTCGCGTCTTCTTCGCTGAAGTCCGGTGGGGGCGAGGGCTGAGTGTAATCGAGCAGTCGCTCGTAGCCGACCAGTTCAAAGCAGGCGTTGATGGCGGCCTGCCAATTGAGCGGCACGTCGGAGTCGGGCGGGAGCAGAGGAACAGGGACGGTCGGCAGAGGTCCGCGCAAACTAATCGGCCACACTTCGGTTCGCGGGCGGCGAGTGAAGCGGCTGAGGTAAACGTAGTACGGCGCGGGCGGTAGTTCGCCGATCAATTCGATGCGCGTGCCCTGCCGCAAGAGATCGATCTCCAGAAGATGGGTCTCAGTTTGCAGTAAGGCCACACGCTTGTTGAAGTAGTCCAGCGCCCCGTCGCCCCGCTTGTTTACTGGCGAGAGGATTTCGATGGCGGTCACGAGACGCCGATCCGCGACGTCGCGAATTTCGACGCTGAGCACGGGCACTTCGTCGGGCAGCGGGTTGATCGCTTCGAGCGCGGGCGCGGTAACTCCGTACACCGCCGTTGCCGTCTCTTTCGCGCGGGGCGGCTCGACGACATGCACGTCCGGATACATTGTCCGCCGGCGGGGCACAGCGACGATGCCGAGCGCGGGCTGATCGATGACGTAGCGTTTGTTCAAAAGCGCAACGTAACGATGCGGCAGGAGCGGCAATAGTTGCGCGCGAATCTGGTTGGCAAGCGTGTCGTGAAACTCCTGCCACATCTCGCCTTCGAGATACGGGTCCATGCCGGGGAAGGGTGAGCCGCTCATCTTGCGTATTGTACTACTCTTTGCGGCTTCTAAAACTGAACCTCACCGGCGTGCCGAGAAAGCCATACTGCTCGCGCAGGCGATTCTCAAGAAACCGCTTGTACGAAAAATGCGCCAGATCGGGATCGTTGACGTGAAAAAGAAAGGTCGGCGGATCGGTGCGGACTTGTGCGGCGTACAGAATCTTGAGCCGTTTGCCGGCTTTCGAGGGCGGGGCGTGAAGTGACGTGGCCTCCCGCACCAGCCGGTTGAGTTCGCCGGTCGGCACGCGCGTCGCGCGCTCGGCTTGCACCTTCAGCGCGGTCGGCAGGACTTGATCGACGCGTTGGCCGGTCTTGGCCGAGATGAACAACAGCGGCACGAAGTCGAGGAACTGCAAAGTCTCCCGCACGTGCCGGGTGTAGGCCTCCATCGTCCCCGTTTCCTTTTCCACCGCGTCCCACTTGTTCACCAGCACCACCACGCTCTTCATTTGATCGATCACAATCCCGGCGATGTGCGCGTCCTGTGCCGTCACCGGTTGAGTGGCGTCGAGGAGGAGCAGTGTAACTTGGGCGCGCTCGATGGCCCTCAACGCCCGCAGAACGCTGTATTGCTCGATCCCCGGCTCGACCTTCCCCCGCCGCCGGATGCCCGCGGTGTCGATCAACGTGATCGGCGTCCCGGCGAAAGTCATCGGCGTGTCGATCGCGTCGCGGGTGGTGCCGGGGATGGGCGAGACGATCGCGCGCTCCTCTCCCAGGAGACGATTGAGCAATGACGACTTGCCGACGTTCGGCCGGCCGACGATCGCGATCTTGACCGACTCGTCGGCCTCGACTTCGTCTGGCGCGCGCAGGGCCGCCACGAGCGCGTCCAGCAGATCGCCGGTGCCGAGGCCGTGCAGCGCCGAAATCGGATAGGGGTCGCCAAGGCCGAGTTCGTAGAACTCGACGGCCTGTTGCCGGCGCGACTCGTTATCGGCCTTATTGACGACGAGGAGGACAGGCGGCCTGCCCGGCGTGGAAACGTTTGGGGTGACGTTCCGGTGGAACGTCTGTGCCCGGCGGCGCAGGAGATCGGCCACATCGTGATCCGCCGGGGTGACGCCGGAATCGGCGTCGGTGAGGAAAAGGATCGCGTCGGCGTCGCGGATGGCGAGTTCAGCCTGCGCGCGCATTTGCGCGATGAACGGGGCCGAGCCTGCGGCCAGCGGCGAGGCGCCGGAGCGCCCCACGCCCTCCAGACTTTCGATCCCGCCGGTGTCAACAATGTTGAAAGTCACGCCGTTCCACTCCGCTTCGGCCACCAGCCGGTCGCGAGTCGTGCCGGGCGTATCGTCGACCACGGCCAGCCGTTCGCCGGCCAGGCGGTTGAACAACGTAGATTTGCCGACGTTGGGCCGGCCCACGAGAGCGACGATCGGTTTGGGCATTATGGCCTGGGTGTGGCGGTGGCGGGCTGCGGCGTGCCCGCCGCGATCACGACTTCGATAGCGGCCGGCAGGACGGTCTCGACGCTTACGTTTTCGGGAAGGACCACGACCGTTGGCTTGACTTGATGCGTGCCGCGTTCCAGCCCGACGAGGTTGAGCAGAACGCGCACGTCTTCGGGCTTGAGTGTGTCCAGCGTCAGCAATGGGCCGGAGAGAATCACGTCAACGGTCGGCGGCGAGGGCAGGGCAGTCAGGCCGGGGCCCAGGCCGGTGATCTCCAGATTGCGCTGGACGGTCAGGCTGCTTTCGATGGCCGCGATGCTGACCTGCACCAGCACCGATTGCTCTCCCACGAGCGAGATGCCCGGCCCCAATTTTAGCGCCACCCGCACGGCAATATCGTCGGAAGCGTTGTCAATGCTCAGCGGCTCAGTCTCGACAAAGCCCGGCAGGCGCGTGAAGACATTCTGGTCGGCGGCGAAGACGGTCACCACGGGCGGGGCCACGGTGATGTTCGTCAGGCGGTAGCCCGGCGCAACCTGCCCGCTCACGACGACTTTCACGGCCTCGTCGCGATAGCCGCCCAACTGCTCGACCGGCACGCTGACCTTCGTGGTGAGCGGGTCGAGTGTCACGCCCTCGACGGCTTTGCCGTCCGCATCCACCGGCTCCAGCGGCGCCTCCACGTCCACCCCGCCGCGCGCGCCGGCGATGTTCACGCGCGCCACCAGTTCGCTGACCCGATCGACCAGCGAGGCCGGGCCGCTGACGAGCGCCTCGTTCGACGACAGTTTTGGCGCGCGGGCCTGATAGCCCACCGGCACCTCGCCGCTGGTCGTCACACGGATTTTGATCGACCGGCTGCTCGATTCTTCGAGCGTGAGGCGAACCACGCGCGGGCTGACGGCGACGAATCTCGCCAGCGGCTCGTCAATGGTGACATTGAGCGGCACGTCGTGCGCGCCGGCCCGCAGGCCGCCGAGGTCGGCCACCACGTGTATCTCTTCGCCGGTCAGTTTGCTCCACGTCGCGCGCGGGGCGCGCACCGTCACCGAGGCGGCGGTGGCGGCCGGCCCGAGCCGGATCATGCTCGTCGGCTGGCCGACGATGTCGATCGGGATAGCCTGCACAAAGACTTTCTCCTCGGTCGGGTTTTCCTCGTTCACCGCGACCACCCAGATCAGGATCGCCAGCGCGAGGGCGAGGAACATCGAACTGAGGTTGCGCCAGAGCCAGCGGATCATCGTTTCTCCACCGCCGCGCGTTCTTTCCCGGCTTCGGCGCTGCCCTTGTCGGTTCGCAGTGTGCTCCGGCTGAAGGCTTTCATGACCCAATCCAGCCACGCGCTTGGGCGCGGGCGATGGAAGGCGACGAGGATGTTTTTCAGGCGATGCCCGTCCAGTCTGCGGATGATGCGCCCGTTGTGGGTAATCGAGATCGTGCCCGTCTCCTCGGAGACGACGACGGCCACGGCGTCGCTGGCCTCGCTCACGCCGAGCGCGGCGCGGTGGCGCAGGCCCATCTGTTTGTCGAGGCTGGGCTCCGTCGAGAGCGGCAGGACACAACCGGCGGCCGCCACGCGGTCGCCGCGCAGGATCACCGCGCCGTCGTGGAGCGGCGTGTTGACGTGGAAGATTTGGACGAGGAGTTCGACCGAGACCAGCGCATCGAGTGGCACGCCGGTGTCGATGTACTCCTTCAAGCCGGCCTCGCGCTCGACGACGATCAGGCCGCCCAGGCGAAGGCCGGAGAGTTTCTCGGCGGCGCCGGCCACCGCCTCGATGACCGGCAGGATTTCCGGCTCGCGCGCGCCGAAGTTGAACAGCGCGCTGGCCCGGCCCAGCCGTTCGAGCGCGCGCCGCAGTTCGGGCGCGAAGATGACCGGGACGGCGAAGACCAGCGTGGGCAGGGTGTTGCGCAGGAGCCAGGCGAACGCGCTGAGGCGGAGGAACGAGGAGAGGAGCGCGATGCTGATGACCAGCACGATCACGCCGCGCAGGAGCAGCACCGCCTGCGTGCCGCGCACCAGCGCCAGGGCGGCGAAGATCGCGCCGGCGACGAGCAGGATGTCAAGGAGGCTTAGCCAATCGAGCCGCTGAAACAGCGATACGATTTCGATCAGTAAATCATTCACTCAGACGAGCGCTTCTCGAGTTGCGCCAGCAGTTGACGGTAGCCGCCGGGGTCGTCCGGGCCGAGGGCGAGGATCGCGCGGATGGTTTCGGCGGCTTCGGCCGTTTGTCCGGCGCGCAGTTGCATTTCGCCCAGCGCGTCGAGTTGGGCGATGGCCTCTGGTTTGCGCCCGCGTTCCGCGTGCAGCCGGGCCAGCCGGTGGCGCAAGCCGGCTTCCTCCGGGCGCTGGCGCACGAGTTCATCTAAGAACGAGATGGCCTGGTCGATCTGCCCCTCCTGCACCCGGTAGCGGAGAAGGTCGTCCACTTCGACCAGCGCCTGCGGCTTGTTGCCAAGGCGCAAGTTGAGATCGATGAGCAGGCCGCGCGCCTTCTCGTCGGACGGGGCCAGCGTTTTGATTTGCTGGTAGACGCGCACCGCCTGCCGCCAATCGAGCCGCTGCATGTCAATGTCGCCCATGGCGTGCAGGATCTGGGCCGACCAGGCGCGGTCCACGCTCGAGCGCTGGGCGAGGCGCAGGGCGTCGCTGAACGTCTGGCGCGCGCCGTCGAGATCGGCCAGCTGGTAATAGGCTTCGGCCATGTCAATGAACTGGCTCATCGCCTCGTCGATCTTGTTCTGAAGAATGAGCAGATCGATCAGCCGGGTGCGGACGTTGAGATCCATCGGCGCGAGGCGCACGACTTGCTCGAGGATACGCGCGGAGCGGGCGCTGTCGCCGCGCACCCGGTAGGCCTCGGCGACGGTCGTGTATTTGGCGATCGCGGCTTCCAGCCGACTCTCTTTGACCAGAATGTCGGCCATGCGCAGATGGACGGGCAAATACGTCGGCACAGACTCGACGGCACGGAAGCACTCGTCCATCGCCGACGACAGATAACCCTTTTCGTAATACTGATCGATCAGCCGCATCGACTCCAGCAACCGATCGGTGCCCGGCATCGAAAGCAGGTCGGCCAGCGTGCCGAGGCCGCTGCCCTCGCCCGCGGCGTCGAGCCGCCGGCGCGCGGCCTTCACGCGCTCCTGCCATCCCTCGCCGGACAGGAAGCCGATCAGATTCTCGGCCAGCGTCTGAGTCTGGGCGTCGTCCGAGCGCGTCTGCCCTTCGATGATCGGCTCGTACAACCGGCTGAGTTCTTCGGTCTTGGAGGGGTGAACCGTCGTCAGGTCCACGTCGCGCAGAACTTCGAGCAATGGGCCGACGGCCTCGCGCGAGTTGCCGTCCAGGCGCAGGGCCTGCCCCAGCGCGAAGTTCGCGCCGGTCTTGAATTCGGGATGGGCGACGACGGCGCGCAGGTTCTTGATCGCCGACTTGATCTTCGTCTCTTCGACTGCGCCCTTTTGGACGCCCGTATCGAGGTAGAGCAGGCCCAGGCAGAGATGAGCCGCGGGGTTGTTCAGCCCCGCTTCGACTGCCTTTTCGTACGCGTAGATGGCCGCGTCGGAGTCGCCCCGGCTTTGCATGTCGATCGCATGGCCCAGATGAGCGATAACCGACGCCCGGCTGGGTTTGGGCGCACGCAGGGCGCCGGTGGTGCCTTTGGTAATTGCGCCCAGGCCCGCGCCCGAGCGATCTTCCTCGGCGACTTCGTCGAACAGATAAGCTGCCAGCGCGGCCAGCGCCTTTTGGCGGGCCGGCTCGATCGGGCTGTTCGTCGTTTCGTGTTTTGCGGCGGCAGCTGGCCCGGCGGACTCGGTCTGCGCTTCGGGCGCGACGAAGGCTTGCGCGGCGCGCAGGGGGCCGGTCATGCCGCGCCGCTGTTCGGCTTCGGGCAGGGGCGCGCCCCGGCGCAGGAGGTCGAGAGCGCGCAGGATGTCGGCGTTGGTGGGTTCGAGGGGACTCGCGCGCTCAATGGCCTGCGCCGCCTTCTCGTTGTCGCCGTTGCGCTGGAAGATGCGGGCGACGGCCATGTATTCGACGACCGCCTGCCGGGTCTTGCCGGTGCGTTCGTAAGCCAGCGCCAGCCGCTGGTGGGCAACGAGGCGCCCCGGCGCGAGGCGCGAGGCACGCGACAAATTGTCAATGGCTTTGTCCACGTCGCGGCGCGTGAGGTGGATCTCGGCGGCGGCCATATATTGCTGGGAGGCGTCGTCGAGGCGGCCGAGGCGTTCGAGGATGTCGGAAGATTTTTCCAGCGGGACGGG
>JACQED010000228.1 GCA_016200785.1 Chloroflexota bacterium | reverse complement strand
TCCATCGTTCGACGAAGTCGCGGTCGATCAATTCTTCGTCGATCAGGACGTGGATCATACTGAGCGCCAGCGCGCCGTCGGCGCCGGGTCGCACGCCGATCCACTGCGCGCCGGTTGCCCGCGCCGTCTCTGTCCGGCGATGATCGATCACGATCACGCGCGCGCCGCGCGCCTGGGCGTTCTTGATCCGCTTGAGTTTACGCGGCGGCGAGTCGGTGGCCGGGTTCGCGCCCCACACCACGATCAAATCGGCGTTGTCTATATCGTCGAACATATCAACGGCAAAAGCGCCGAACGTCGCCTGCGGCGCGATCATGCCGTAGGAGACGTAGCACAACGCGCCAACGCCGGTCGTGTTGGGGGAGCCGAAAGGGAAAAGCAGGCTGGACGCCGACGATTCGCGCGTACCCGCCGGGGCGAAGATGTCGCACAGCGATTGCTCGAACGCGCCGCGCCCGGTGTACATGCAGATCGCTTCCGGGCCGTACTGGTGGGCGACACGCGCAAGGCCGGCCACGATGGCATCGTACGCTTCGTCCCACGTGATTCGCTCGAAGTCTTGCGTGCCTTGTGGGCCGCATCTCTTCAAAGGATAGAGCAGACGGTCGGGCGAATAGACGATCTCTTTGGCGTGGGTCCCGCGCGGGCAGACGCTTCCCTGCGGATGATCCGGCAAAGGCGTAATGCGCTCGATCTGCCCGTTCTCAAGGTGGACGTCAACGCCGCACCCAGCGTCACAGATACCGCAGACAGTGGTGACGACTTCGTGATGGCTAACTCGTGTTTGGTCACTCGTGGTGATTGGCGGGTGACGGGTGGCGGGCGAGTCAATCATCGTGTTTTCCTTCGTGCCTTCGTGACTTCGTCGCAACGAATACTTGACAAACTCACACCGCTAAACCGATGAGGAATCGCGCCTTGCGGACGGCAGACGCGGCATCGGGCGCATAGGCGTCAGCCTCGATCTCTTCGGCATAGGCCTCGGTCACTGGCGCGCCGCCGACCAGCACTTTGACTTTATCTCGCACGCCAGCGGCGACCATAGCCTGCAGGGTTGCCTTCATCTGAGTCATCGTCGTCGTGAGCAGGGCCGACATGCCGACCAGATCGGGCTTTTCGTTCTGGATGGCCTCAACAAAACGTTCGGGCGAAACGTCGCAACCGAGATCGATCAACTGGAACCCGGCCCCGGTCAACATGATGCCGACCAACTTCTTGCCCACGTCGTGAATGTCGCCCTTGACGGTTCCGATCACGACTTTGCCGGCGACGGGCGTGCCGCTCTCGGCCAGCAGCGGGCGCAGAACGTCGAGCGCGGCGTTCATCGTCTTCGCCGACAGCATCACTTCCGGGATGTAACGAACCCCGTCGCGAAAATCCTGCCCGACGCGATTCATTCCGGCGATCAAGCCGTCGTCGAGAATGTGCTTCGCGGTCAGCCCTTCGTCGAGGGCTTGTTGTGCCAGCGCGGCGATTTCCCTGTGCTTGCCATCGTACAACTTGTCTGCGATTGTGTCGAGTATTTGTGTCACGTGATCACCTTTTCTTGCTTGAGGACCGCGAGTATGAGTTCCGCCGATCGTTCGGGCGGAGCCTCCACGAACTGATCTTGCGCCTTGCGCGCCGGCCCGCCGCCGCTGACCATTCTCAATCGGTCGGCGGCCGAGGCCGTGCTGGGGGGCGCAAAGAGCTTCTTAGGGCGCGGTCGAGCGGCGGCCCAGCCGACAGCCCGTGCCGGCGAATGCGCCGCGGCCAGATCGTCCCGCGTCAATCCCAACGCTGCGAGATCGAGCGTCTCGCGCCAGGCGCGGCGAATCTTGGCCAGGGCCGGATAACGCGGCTCGTTCGCTTCGCGCGAGACCGAAAGCACGACCGGCAGAGGTGTTTGGATCGTCAGCTTGTCGCCGCGTTCGACGAGTCGGTGAGCAATGGCCGCGCCGACGCCCACCTGAAAACTCGACACACGGCCCACGAAAGGCCATCCCAGCCGTTCGGCCAACGACGGGCCGATCAATCCCGTCCCGTAATCGCCGACTGATCTCTCGCCGCACAGAATCAGATCGGGCGAAAAACGAGCGGCGGCGCGAGAGAGAGTCAACGCCACGCCATACTGATCGACGTCCGCCAGCCCGTCCTCCCAAATGCGCACAAACCCGCCCGCGCCGAGGCCAACGTACATCTCCAATATCTCGTCGGCCTCAGGCGGCGCGACGCTGATGAGCATGACCTGACCGTCGTGCTTCTCGCGCAGTTGCGCGGCCATCTCCACCGCGCACTCGTCGGCGCGATTCGGGGCGCGAATCCCGGTCGGGCCACGTCCGTTCATGGGAGCATGAAGGCCGTGACTGTGAAAAACGTCCTTGACGCAAACGACGACGTTCATATCCGTGGAAAGAGTATCAGAGCAAAGACGCCACTACAATCTCTCAACCATCGCCCGTATCACCGCCTCCGCGTCCGCCACCACCGCCAAATTCGCCAGTTTCATCAACGGCGCGTGGCGATCGGAGTTGACGACGATGATCAGCTTCGAGTCCTGCATCCCGCGCAGGTGCTGGCTCGCGCCGGAGATGCCGAACGCCAGATAACAGCGCGGCGACACGGTCGTGCCTGACTCGCCGATTTGCCGTTCGCGCGGCAAGCGGCCATCGTCGCACACCACGCGGCTGCCACCCACCGCCGCGCCCAGCCGGTCGGCCAGCGCCCACAGCGGCGCGAAGTTTCGCACGCCGTTGCCGCCTGAGATGATGAACTCGGCCTGCGCCAGCGGGATCGTGCGCGGGTCGGCCTTGAGCGTTTCGCCAATTTGCAGTCGCACGGCCTCCGTCGGGATCGCCAGCGCAACTTCCTCGACTTGCGGGGCGCGCGGCGCGCGCTTGATTTCGACGGCCTCGCGCTGGAGGGTGATGATCTGCGCGCCGGCCAAGGTGATTTGCAGTTTGTCATTGTACGCCAGCCGCTTGACGACGAACCCGGGTTGAGAAGGTAGTTCAACTGCCGGCTCGACGGACGTGCAATGCGGAGCGAAGCCGCAACCCAACCGCGCCGCCAATCGCGCTGCCAGATCGTTTCCGAGGCCAGCGTCGCCGAAAAGGATCGCCAGGGGCGCGCGCCCTCGAACGAGATCAGCCAACAGGTGAACCGTCGCCTCCGGCGCATAACCGGACAGTCGCGTATCGTCGCAGACGATCACGCGATCCGCGCCGTGCTCGCCGAGAGCGGCGACGAGATTCCGCGCGCCGGGGCCGAGGCTGATGGCCGTCACCGTCCCGTTTTGCCAATCGGCCAGTTTTCGCGCCGCCGAGAGGGCTTCGAGACTCGGGTCGGCGGGGCGGCCATCGGCGTGTTGGGCAAACACCCAGATTTCACGATCACTCATACCACAGCGAAATCATACTGATTTTATGGAGTAGTTTACTCTGATTTGTGTCACTGGTTTAGGGTGATGGTGGTCACCGAGATAGCCGCCGATCGAAAACATCTGCCAACAAAAGTGGAGTGTTGGATGGATTTGGCCTGGCGGCAGCCACCGATAGCAACAATGATTTGCTTCCTTGTCCCCACAGGTCTATAATGCACGCCAATCGCATCACAGGCGGATCGGCAATGACACATTTCAGCGTTAGAGAGACAGACGCAAGGCGATCCGTTATTTTCGCCACTCCGCTGTAGTCCTCTGCCGGAAGCAAGCCCATGTCAACCCAAAGCATTGGCCGCTACGAAATCCTCCGCGAACTCGGGCGCGGCGGCATGGCGATCGTCTATCTGGCCCGCGACCCGTATATGAAGCGCCAAGTGGCGATCAAAGTCCTGCCGCGCCAGTTCACCTTCGATCCCCAATTCCGCGCCCGCTTTGAACGCGAGGCCGAAGCCGTTGCCACCCTCGAACACGCGGCCATCGTCCCGGTCTACGACTACGGCGAGCACGATGAGCAGCCCTACATCGTCATGCGCTACATGCCCGGCGGGGCGCTGCACGCTCGGATCGCCGGCCATCCCCAATCCTTAATCGCCATCGTCCCCGTTTTCTCTCGCGTGGCTGCCGCCCTCGACGAGGCGCACGAACGCGGCATTATTCACCGTGACCTCAAGCCGCGCAACATCCTCTTCGACGCGAAGGGCGAGGCTTACCTGTCGGACTTCGGCATTGCCAAGATCGGCGAAACCTCCGCCGCCCTCACCGGCAGTGCCCTCGTCGGCACGCCGGCCTACATGTCGCCGGAGCAGGCACAAGGCCGCAAGGACATTGACAGGCGCAGCGACGTTTACAGCCTGGGCGTGATTTTGTTCGAGATGCTCACCGGCCGCACGCCCTACGAGGCCGACACGCCGATGGGCCTGGCCATGATGCACCTCGTCGAGCCGGTGCCGAGCGTCCTGGCTGTGAAGCCGGATTCGCCACCGGAGTGTGAGGCCGTGGTCCGGCGCGCGCTGGCCAAGGATCGCGACCATCGGTATCCCACGGCGGGCGAGATGGCGCGGGCGGTGAGCGAAATCGCCGGGTACCGAGTTTACCCGGCGCCGCCCGAAGAGCGCCCGACGGGCATCGAGCCGGCCCCCAGCCTACAGCGCGTGGAGCAAGACGCCCCCGGCCTCTCCCCCGTTTCCGAACTGGGCGGACGGGAGAGGGCAGGCGGCGCGGATGACTACCACCCAACCGTTCCGCAGTCGGCTACTTTAGTGCCCACGCTCGCCCCGTCTCGTATCCTATCCCGTTCGCGGATTAGGGCCGGGGCCATTGGGTTGATTGCCTTCGTGCTGCTGGCGCTCGGTGGCGTGTTCGCCTTTCCACGCCTCGTCAACCGCCCGACTGAGATCCCCGCCATCTCGCTCGCGACCGCCACTTTCGTTCCGGCGGCAACCCGGCCGCCAACCCAGACTCTAACTCCAACTCGGGCGCCAACTCAATCTCCAATTTCAACGGCAACGCGGGCGCCAACCCAGACCCTGACTCCAATTCCAACTGCGACTCGCGCGCCAACGCAGACTCTATCGCCAACCCTTACGCTAACTCCGCGCGCCACGCCAGGCTTCACGCCCAGCCTCAGCCCGGGTTCGACGCTGGTTTCGGACAAGGATGGAATGGCGCAGATATTCGTCGCGGCCGGGCCATTCGAGATGGGGAGCGACTCTGGATTGAGTGACGAGCAACCGGTGCATACGGTGACCCTCGACGACTATTGGATTGACCGCACCGAAGTGACGAATGCCATGTTCACCGAATTTGTAAAAGCGACCGGCTACCAGACTGAGGCCGAAGCGCAGGGCAGGTCGAGTGTTTTCACGCTGTCTTCGGAAGTATGGGAACAGACCGCTGGCGCCGATTGGCAACATCCGCGTGGGCCTGGCACAAGCCTCGACGGGTTGGCCGACCACCCGGTAGTTCACGTAAGTTGGCACGACGCCAGGGCATACTGTGAGTGGGCCGGGCGGCGGCTGCCGACCGAGGCGGAATGGGAAAAGGCAGCACGTGGGACGGATGGGCGGACATATCCGTGGCGGACAGAGAATGTGACCGAGAAATTGCTGAATTTCGCCGACCGTAACTTGAATGTCGGTTGGGCCGATAACAGCCTGGACGACGGCTTTGAATTCACCGCGCCGGTTGGCTCGTACCCAGGCGGCGCGAGTCCCTACGGCGCATGGGATATGGCAGGCAATGTGTGGGAGTGGGTGAGCAGCCTTTATCGCGCGTACCCATACGATCCGAATGACGGGCGAGAGAACCTCACTTCAACAGCCGCTCGGGTGCTGCGGGGTGGCTCGTGGCTCAACGGTCAAGACCTCGTCCGCGCGGCGGTCCGCGTCAAGGGCAAGCCGACCGACTCCCTCGAATATGCCGGCTTCCGCTGTGCCCGCTCACCATGATCCCGGTCTTCCATAAACGGCTCATCTCGTTCCAGCCAGCGAACTACAGCGCCTCCTCCAACAACTCCGCCACATCCTTCACTTTCAAATCTCCCTTCAACGCGCTCCCCTCGAACATCGTCATGCAAAACGGGCAGGCCGAGGCGACGATGTTCGGCTTGAGCGACAGAGCCTCTTCGAGCCGAACGTCGGTCACGCGCCGTTCGGCGGGCACGTCCACCCACATGCCGCCTCCTCCCCCGCCGCAGCAAAATCCGCCTCGGCGTGAGCGAGACATTTCACGCAGTTCGACGCCGGGCAGCGCCGCCAACACCGCCCGCGGCGCGTCGAACTCGCCGTTGTAGCGACCGAGGTAACACGAGTCGTGGAACGTAATAACCTCTTTGGCTTCGCGCGTTGGCTTGAGCCTTCCGGATTGAACGAGTTCATTCAAAAGCTGCGTATGATGGACAGCCACGAACTTCAAACTTCCAACTTCAAATCGCCAATCTCCAATCTCGGTCAAGGCCGGATACTCATTCCGGAACGCGTTGTAACAATGTGGGCAATGTGTGAGCAGGCGATTGAACGAGTACCGTGACAGCGTCTCGGTGTTGCGCCGCGCCATCTTCTGGAACAAGGCTTCGTCGCCCATGCGCCGCGCCGGATCGCCCGTGCAGGCTTCCTCGTCACCGAGGATGGCAAAGTCCACACCGGCCTTTTGCAGGAGCCGCGCCATTGCGCGCGCGATGTTTCGATTGCGGGCGTCGTAGGCAGCCGAGCAACCGATCCAGTACAGCACGTCAACTTCCTTCGCATCGCGCATCAGGCGCACGTTCAACCCTTCAGCCCACGCGAGTCGATCCGCCGGATTGCCGCCCCACGGGTTGCCGAGAATGGCGACGTTACGCATCGCCTCCGCGCTCTTCCGGGGCACACAGCCTTCGTCCAGAGTCAGATGCCGGCGGATGTCGAGAATGTCGCGCAGTGGCTCGTTGCCCACCGGGCATATTTCCACACATGCGGCGCACGAAGTGCAGGCCCACACAGCGTCGGTCGGGATCGCAAATTCCAAGAGCGTCTGTCGCGATGTTCTGCCCTCGGCGATAGCCGCGCCTTCGTGATTGATCTGATAACGCTTGTTGATCTCCAGCGAGGCGGGAGAAAGAACTGTGCCCGCCGCATACGCCGGGCAGGCGTCCTGACAGCGGTTGCACATGATGCAGGCAAACGCATCCATGATCTGCGGCCAACTCAAATCTTCCAGACGGACCGCGCCGTACCGCGAGTCATTCAAATCGAGTGCGTCGATCACGCCCGGTGTCTCGCGTTCCGGCTTAAGCAAGAAGTTGAGTGGCGCGAAGAAAACGTGAATGTGCTTGGTGCGCGGGAAGTACGGGATAAACGCGAGTATCAAGCCGAGCGCCAACCACCACGCGAGGTGTTGAGCGACGGCCAGCGAGTCTGCGCCCCACCCCGCCCACAGCCAACTCACCGCGCTGGCGAATGGCCGCCAGCCATCCGGTCCGCCAACGGCGATGTGAAAACTCTCGCCCGCGAATCGCGCGCCGACGTGAAGCAGGATGAACCCGCCGACGATAGCCGAGTCGCGGCGAATGCCCCGTCGCGCATTCGAATGAAGAAGCGTCTTGTCGCGGATATTGAACTCGGCCGGCGGCCTGACGAAGCGGCGAACGAGAAGCGCGCTCATTCCTGCCAGCGCGGCCACACTCAGCAGGTCGGCCAACAGACGGTAGACGTCTCCGACCAACCCCCTGCCGAGAAAAACGAAATTCGGGAGAAGGCCTTGCAAGCCGTCGCCAATGTTGACGACGAGGTAGTACATGAACGCCCATGCGACGAGGGCATGAAAGAGGCTCGGCAAACGCCGGGAGCGAAATACAGTGGTTTGAGTGAGGGTCTTGTAGATCGTGTCGCCCAGCCGCGGAAAAATGTCTTGCGGCATGAATTTGCCCCCGCCCCGCCGGATGATACGCTTGATGCGTTGAGCGCCGCGCGCGGCGAACGCGAGCGAGGCGAGGCAAGCGAGAACGAATACAGCCTTTTCAGCAGAGGTCAGCATTCGACAAGTGAACGAGAAGGAGGCGCAGAGGGGCCGGTCAGCGGATGGGGAGCGGATTAGCGGATGAGTCGAGTCCATCCGGTAATCCGTTGCGCCGAAGGCAATCCGCTGACCGGCCCATCCGCTATATCTGCCTCCCCGCCCTCGTACCCTCCAGCATCGCATTCGGCAGTCGGCGCGGGGCGTTAGCGTCGCCAATCAAGTATAGTTCGGGGACGCGGCCCTTGAGTTCCCTGTAAAGATAGTCCACCGAACGACTGCCCATGGCCAGAACAATCGTATCTACGCCTTCAATGCGGCGCGGCGCGTGTGACCAGGTGTTCTCGACTGCGAGGGCGTCTTCTTCAATTGCCTTCAGCTGAGTATGGGGCGTCATCACAATGCCCTTGCTGAACAGGCGAGAATACAGGGGTGGCAGAGTCGTGAGGTCAATGTCCACGCCGATCTGAGCCAGTCGTGAAACGATTTCGACTCGCTTGCCCTGATCGAGCAGATACTCGGCTGTGCTCAGGCCTTCCTGATGATGGCTGTCGTCAACGACAACAACACGGTCTCCGGTCTCGACTTTGCCGAGCAAAACGTCACGCTCGAAGACGACATTTCCGTAATTCGCTCCGGCAATGTCCGGACAGTACGGCTTCGATCCGGTGGCGATCACGACCGCGTCGGGCGACTCGGCCAGAACCAGGTCGGCCGTCGCCACGACACCGCAGCGAACGTCGACTCCGAGTTTGCGACACTGTCGCTCCAGCCAGCGCGGAATGTCGGCCAGCGCCGAGCGTTCCGGCGCGCGGGCGGCGATGCGCACCTGCCCGCCAACTTCGCTCTCCCTTTCAAAAAGAATCACGCTGTGCCCGCGGATCGCGGCGATGCGCGCCGCCTCAAGCCCGGCCGGGCCGCCGCCGACGACGACCACTTTCTTATTCTTGGCCGCCGGAGTGATGTCGGCCAATTCTTTCTCGCGGCTGATGACCGGGTTTTGCACGCAGGTGACGGCCTTGCCTTGATAGATTCTGCCGATGCAGCCCTGATTGGCCCCAACGCACGGGCGAATGTCGTCCAGCTCCCCCGCGCGCGCTTTGTTCGGCATGTGAGGGTCGGCGATAATGGCGCGGGTCATTCCAATGAGGTCGAAGTGCCCTTCGGCCAGCAGTCGCTCGGCGTGTAGTGGATCGATCACGCGCCCGGCGTACAACACCGGAAAATCGCCGACGGCCTGCTTGACGGCTGAAGCCAGATAGGCATGGACGGCCAACGGATAATACATGTTGGCCATCAGAAATGCCTCCAACTCCTGGGTCACCGTCGTCGCGCCCAGAACGCTAATGTAATCCACGAGGCCGGTCTCGGCCAACCGGCGATGAATCTCCAGCAAGTCTTCCTGGTTAAGCCCGCCTTCCAGGAATTCGTCGCCGGTGGTGCGCAGCCCGAGCACGATGTCGCGCCCGACTTGTTTTCGGATTTCTGCCAGCACCTCGAGCGTGAAACGCAGGCGGTTGTCCAGACTTCCGCCGTAGCGATCGGTTCGATGGTTGGAGTAGGGCGTCAAGAACGCCGACAGCAGGTGACCGCCGCTGATGATCACTTCGACGCCATCCAGCCCGCCTTGCTTCGCGCGCAGGCACGCCGCGCCGAAGGCTTGCACCACTTCACGAATGTCGGCCTCTTCCATCGCGTGCGGTATTTCGCGATGCACCGGCTCGGGCTGCTGGGAGGGCGCCCACAGCGCCAGCCAATCTTCCGTGTCGGACGTGCCGCGCGGGCCCATGTGGGTGACCTGTACGAAGGTTTTTGCGCCGTATTCGTGAATCGCATCGGCCATCTGCTGGAAATACGGGATGATCCGATCGTCGCGATTGGCGATCATCGCCCATTCGGTCGCCGGGGATCGTGGATGAACACTGCTGGAGCCGCCGAACATGACGAGGCCCGCGCCGCCCTTCGCCTTTTCCGCGAAGTAGAGTCGCTCGCGCTCGCCGGGCATTCCGTTCTCAGACAGCGCCGGGGCGTGGGCTGTGCTGACGATGCGGTTCTTCAGTGTGACTGGCCCGACCTGAAAGGGGGTGAAGAGATAATTGAATTCCGTCATAGTTGGCGCCTTATATCAGACGATCAGCCCGCGCCGGCAATCCGGAGAATAAGAATATGATTTCCCGACTTACGGCTTGATGATAGTGGCGAACGTTCCGAATCCGTATGACGCTCATCATAATTGTCGCCGGGGGCAAACCGATACTTCATCGTCCTGGCTGGACAATGGGAATATCGGTTCGACCTTGTGGAGACGGCTCGCGATCAGTGATGGCCGCGGAGAAGACTGCCGCCGGCTGTCACCACGCCTTCACGATAGCGGCTCACGCGCAGAGGGTTCGTCGCCGGATCCATCTTGCCGGTGATCATGGCGGCCACGCGGCGGCCGGACTCGGGCGAGAGCATCACGCCGGCCCAGTAGCCGCAGTTT
>JACQED010000227.1 GCA_016200785.1 Chloroflexota bacterium | reverse complement strand
TGCTCGCCGTCTTTCACGCCCTCCTCGGCGATGACGACGCGCCCGACCCGCTCGGCCCGGCCACGGAGAGCGAACCCGACGTCACGCCCATCCTGTCGCGGGTCAAGTCTACGCACTCCCTCTGACGGCGCTCACCCACGTTGCCCCCTCGCATTCTTGCCAGAGCGGGCTATAATAGGGTGTGACTTGCGGAAATCCCGCGTCGGGTGCATACTTCTCATAGAGAACCATGGCCGAAACTACCCTGCGTGCCTACCTGAGCGAGATTGAAGACCTCATCGACCACAGCCAGCTCGACGAGGCGGTGGCTCATTCCCGGCACATCCTCAGCATCTTTCCCAAGCACGTTGATACCTACCGGCTTCTCGGCAAGGCCCTGCTCGAGCAGAACCGGCACTCCGACGCCGCCGACATCTTCCAGCGCGTTATCTCTGTCGCCCCCGACGATTTTGTGTCGCACGTCGGTATGGCGATCATCCGCGAGGACGAATCGAACGTTGACGGGGCCATCTGGCACATGGAGCGCGCTTTCGAGAACCAGCCGGCCAACGCCGCCATCCAGGAAGAGCTGCGCCGGCTGTACGGCAGACGTGACGGCATCGAGCCGCAGAAGATTCGACTGACCCGCGGCGCGCTCGCCAGAACCTATGCCAGGGGCGGCCTGTACCCGCAAGCCATCTCCGAAATCCAATCCAACCTCGCCGAACAGCCCGAGCGATACGATCTGCGCGTCCTCTACGCCGAGGTCTTGTGGCGCAACAATCAAAAGGCCGAGGCCGCCGAGACTTGCGCCGGCATCATCGAAAAACTTCCCTTCTGCCTCGAAGCCAATCGCATTCTGGCCGATATCTGGCTCGCCTCCGGCAGACCCGATGAAGCCAGCATTTATCGAACCCGCCTCGAAGCGCTCGACCCCTACGAAGCCTTCGCCGACAGATCGGCCAACGGATCGGGAGCCGCCGCCGCGCCGGCTCAATCGGTGCGACTGCCCAAGCTGGATTGGTCGCCCGCCGCCGAAGCCAAAGGGGCGGGCGCCGCGCCTGAGTGGATGTCGGCGCTCGGCTTGTCGTTCGAGCAACCTGCAACGGCCGCATCGGTTCCCGACTGGCTTGCCGCGTCAGCCCAGCCCGCGACAGGGCCTGCGCCGGCCGACACTGCCGATTTGCCAGATTGGCTCCGAGAAATGGGCGCGGTCTCGTTGACCACCCCGCCCACGCCCGCCGGCGACGATTGGCTCACCGGGATCAGCGCGCCCTCCACTGCGGACTCCGGCGCGGGATTGCCCGATTGGATGGCGACGCCGCCTGCGCCTCAACCCGCCCCCGGCGCGCCGGAGACGCCCGACTGGCTCACCGGCGTCAGCCCGATCTCTCCTGAAGGGAAAGTCGCGACCCCCGGCCCGGCGATGCCCGCCATCAGCTCCGACCTCCCCATGCCCGACTGGCTGAAGGCCGAAGAGTCCGGGGCGTATGCCACACCGTCTACGAAAGAATCGCCGGATTGGCTGTCGGGCGTAACACCCGCGACAGCTCCAGCTGCGGAGGCCGCGGCGCCCTCGATGGAAACAAGCGCCGTGCCCGATTGGATCGCCGCTGAAACAGGCGCGGCGCCTCAGGCCTCGTCGAGCGGCGAACTGCCGGGCTGGTTGTCGGCCAGTGCCCCGACGACTCAGCCATCGGCAGAGCCTGCCGTCCCCGATTGGCTCTCCGCGAGCGAGACTCCACCGCCCGCCGAGACGACTCCGGCGGCTCCGATTCCCGATTGGCTGGCCGCTCAGGGTTGGGGCCCGGCCACTGGCGCCGCCGACGAGCGAGGCACATCCATGACGCCTGAACCCGAATCCCAAGACAGCCTGCCTGAATGGCTGCGTCCGCCTTCTGAGGCGGGTAGTCCGGCCGCCGACATTCCCGATTCGCTCAGGAGCACGGACGAGCCGGCCAAGCCGCCGGAATGGTTGCGCGCTCCATCAGCCGAGGCGGTTGCTCCGGCAGAACCGGTGGCCGAGAGTGACATGCCAGCCTGGCTCAGGGCGTTAGCGCCAGCCGCGCCCGCCGAACCAGCTTCGGGCGTTCCTCTAGTGTTGCCTGCGTTCCTCGAGGAGCAACCTCCCACCACGTCCGATTCGGTGGCGCGTTTTCTGAAAGGAAAAGAAACCGAGTCGCCGGAGTGGTTGCGCCCTCCCGCCGAACAGCCTCCGGCCGCGCCGCCATCGGCCAAGAAGACACCGGCGCTCACCGCGCCGCTAACACCTTTGGACACGGCCCCTCTGCATTCAGGCGAGATGCCCGAATGGTTGCGGGAAGTCCTGGCGGAAGAAACTGCGCCAGCGGCGGCCCCATCCGATTCAGATTGGCTCGCGCAACTCCGCGCATCAGAAGGCAAGACCGGCCAGGAATTGATGTCCGGGCCGGTGTCAGCCGAGTCGCCGTTCCGAGGCGAGCCTGAGAGTTTTGCTCCGCCACCTCCCTCGCCGACTGCCGACAAGATTTCGCTGGCCGGGTCGGATGAGCCTGAGGTCTGGGTGTCACCCGATCAAGAGCCGGCCGCGCCTGCCCTGCCCGTGCGGCCCGCGCTGTCGGCAAAGCCTCGCGAACCAGAGTCGCCCCGAGCGCCGCTCCCGCCAGTCGGCCCGATCCAGTGGGCTGAAGAGAAAACGAAGCCGACGAAGGCTGGGGCCGCTCAACCGAGCGCCACGCCTGCGGCGCCGCCGCTCGACCGCGAGGACGAAGCATTGGCTTGGCTCGAAGCCCTGGCCGCGAAGCACGGCGCGAAAGAAGAAGAGATGGTCACGCGGCCTGAGGCGCGCTCCGAGGAGATGCCCGCCTGGTTGCGCGAATCTGCGACCAAAGAAACGACGGCGCCCGCGCCGCCCACTCGGCCCGGTAAACAATCACCCGAGTGGTTGCGCGCCGCCGAAGAACCCTCTGCGCCGCCGACGATGACTCAGGCTCCGATCCCGACGCCGACTGCGGCGACGCCCGCGCTATCGCTCGAATCCGAAGACGAAGCATTGGCCTGGCTCGAAGGTTTGGCCGCGAAGCACGGCGCGAAAGAAGAAGAGATGATCACCCGGCCCGAGGCGCGCAGCGACGAAATGCCCGCGTGGTTGCGCGAATCTCCGACCGAAGAACCCGCGGCGCTCGCGCCTGCGCCGGCTGAGCCGGAGGCGCAGCCTGCCGAGTTCATTCCCGATTGGCTGTTGGCCGCTCAACCGCCGGCCCCGCCGACCGCGATGACCGAGGCTCCGGCGCCCGCGACGACACCGCTCGAATCCGAAGACGAAGCGCTGGCCTGGCTCGAAGGTTTGGCCGCGAAGCACGGCGCGAAAGAAGAAGAGATGGTGACGCGACCCGAGGCGCGCACCGAAGAGATGCCCGCTTGGTTGCGCGAAGCCGCGGTCGCGCAACCCACGGCTGAGACGCCAGCCGCGCTGCTCGCTGGCCCCGCCGAGGAATTACCTGAGTGGTTGCGCGAAGCCGCCACCGCTGGAATTCCATCCGCGCTGACGCCCGCCGTGATCGAGACCCCGTCGCCCGCAACGACGCCCCACGAGGCCGAAGACGCAGGGCTGGCGTGGCTCGAAGCATTGGCCGCGAAGCACGGCGCGAAAGAAGAAGAGTTGATCACGCGGCCCGAGACGCGCACCGAAGAGATGCCCGCGTGGTTGCGGGAGCCTGCCGTCGAGGAACCCCAGCCTGAGCCACCGGCCGCGCCGCCCGCTAAACCCGCCGAGGAATTGCCTGAGTGGTTGCGAGAGGCTGAAGTTCCTGCTTCAGTCGTGTGGTCGGACCAAGAAGGCCCTCTCCCCGATTGGCTGACCATCTCACAGGAATCTGCCGCCGCGCTCGCGGCCGGAACTTCCGTTGCGCCCGCGCCAGTCGCTCCGCGTGAGCCGGTCGAAGCGCCGCCGCCCATTGAGCGCGTGGTTCCTAAACCCATGGAGCCGCCGCTGCCGACTTTCGTGGCACCCCAGGTGCCGCCCGCCGAACCGCAAGGCTGGCCGGCAGGCGTCTGGCCGCCCGCCGAAGTGGCAGCGCCCGCCGCCGAACTCGTCGAGGTTTTGGCAGCGACGCCCGCCGCAGAGGCTCCGCCAGAAGTGAGACCCGTCGAAGCGAAAGCGGTCGAGCGTCCGCATCCCAAAGCCAAAGCCCGGCGCTCCGCGCGCAAGGGAGCACTGCCCGCTGACCCGCCGGAAGTGCGCCTCACTAGCGCGAGGATGAAGCTGAGAGAGGGCAATGCTCAAGAGGCGCTCGAGCTATACGATGGGCTGATCAAATCCAACGAGCTGGTGGACACAATCATCGCCGACCTCGAAGCCGCTGTCGAAAAGGAGGGCGACGGTCACGGGCTCCTGCGCGCGCTGGGCGATGCCTACATGTGCGACAATCGCCTGCAAAAGGCGCTGGAAGTCTACCAACAGGCGCTGGCGCAACTTTAGGAGATTTCTTTGGAGCGCACTCTCTTCATCGTCAAGCCGGATGGCGTACAGCGAGGGTTGATCGGCGAATGTCTCAGCCGCCTCGAACGACGCGGCCTCAGACTCGTCGGCCTCAAGTTTATGCAGATCACGCCCGAACTCGCCGCGAAGCATTACGCCGTCCACCTCGGCAAGTCGTTCTACGAGAAACTGATCGGCTACATCACCTCCGGCCCGGTGGCAGTGATGGCATGGGAAGGTCCAAACGCCATCGCCCTTGCCCGCCAGACGATGGGCGCGACCGCCCCCGGCCAGGCTGCGCCCGGTTCCATTCGCGCCGACCTCGCCGTCGAAATTGGCCGCAACCTCGTCCACGGCTCCGACAGCCCTGAGACTGCCGCGTTCGAGATCGGCCTATACTTCCCAGAAGATGAATTGGTGTCGTGGAAGCGCGAAACGGACAAGTGGATTTTTGAATAGAATGGGCTACTGGATTCTCACCACGATCTTCCCCTGACGCCACAACCCCTCGAGATCGTAATACTCCCGCTTTTCGGGCGCGAACAGGTGGACGATTACGTCTCCGTAGTCTATCAGCACCCAGCCCGTTTCTGGGCGACCCTCGACGTGCAGAGGGCGGCGCTGATGGTGTTTCTTCGCCGCCTCAAGCAGCCCCTCGATGAGCGCGCGCAACTGCCTCTCGCTCGTCCCCGACCCGATCACGAAATAATCGGCGAATGGCGACACGCCGCGTATGTCCAGCAGCACGATGTCCTCGCCTTTCTTGTCGGCGATGGCATCAACCAGGATATGGGCAAGATTGAGAGGTTCCAATTTTCACCTCGCAGTTGAGAGGTAATTCCGCAAAACGCCGTCGTAAATCACCAGCCCCGCCTGCCCGAGCAATCGATCCCGCAGCTGCATTCGCAGTTGCTCTCTCTTCAGCTGGGCCAGAAGTTCGCCGATATAAGGCTTGTCCGCCTCGAACGTGCCGCCCTGAGGATCAGTGCGCGCGAGCACTTGCGCGATATAGGCGCTGTCGCCCGCCTCGAAGGGCTGGCTGATCTCGTCCACCTTCAGTTTCAGCGCCTGCTGATAAACGTCCCGCCGTTCCAGCGGCTCGAATGGGTTGACCGCCTCACCGAGCCAGTCCGATAGTTCACCGCCCGCCGCCGTCTCGGCGTCGTCTGAATATTCCCGCGCCACGCTGGCGAAGTCCGCCCCCTGCCCGAAGAAACCTTGCGTCAGCAGCGCGTAAGCCTGATCGGCCAGGGCGTGCGCCGCCCTTTGCCGATCGGGCAATTGTCCCAGCGCGATGCGGATATAGCGGAGCTTCACCTGCGGCGGCGACCGCAGCACAGTGGAATTCCGATCGTAATATGCGCGAATGTCTTCTTCGGGAATCTGGACCTTGTCGTCCACTTCCTGCTGCGCGATGATTTCGCTGAGCAGACTCAAGCGCGCCTGATCGATCGTTTCGCTGGCCGCTTCGTCGTTGATAATCTCCACCAACACCAATCGGTCGATCAACCTATCAACCAACTCCTTCATGCCCGTCGCGCCGGCGTACTTGACCTGAACCGCCTGCGGCAAGACCTGATACTCCCGATAAAACTGCCCCAAAGTATATTCTCGGCCTTTGATGCTGAACAGCGTCTTACGGGCGTTGGCCTCCATCCACGCCTTCGTTTGAGTCGCCCGCGCAGCTTTCAATATCGTCGGGCGCGCTTCATCGAAAGTTTGCGTCCGGGACGGGCGCGAAGCGAGAAGCCTCACGATGTGGAAAGAGTCGCCGGCGCGGAGGACCTCCGAGAATTCGCCCGGACGGAGCGCGCCCACCGCTTTATCCCATTCGTCTCCGAGCGTCCCGCCTGCGACGACGGTATGTTCGGTCAACCGCGCATCCGGCATCCGTGCCGCGATGGCGGCGAAATCGTCTCCCGAATTCAGTCTGACCAGCGCCTCGGCGGCGGCGGCGCGTGCCATCGACTCGTTTCCGCCTATGGGAAATGCCAGCACGTCCACCGTGAACTGAGCCGGCACGACGAACGCCGCCTGATCAGCTTGATAGTCGCTTTGAAGGCCGGCTTCGGAGGGCGCGGGGACTTCGAGCAATTCGGAATTGCGCGCGATGGAAGCGTTGCTCTCCAGACGATCGACATGCTCGCGATCGGCTGCGCTCAGGTTGATCGCGTCGCCGATGTGCCGCATGAGATAGCGAAAAGCCGCGTCGTCGCTCATCTGTGACGAGATCGCCCAGCGGCGAATCATCTCGGCGACGACCATTTCGCGCAGGACGACGCGGAGGATTTGCAGCGAGCGGATCGCCTCGCGCTTTCCCTCGGGGATGAATCGCCGGAATCCGGCTTCGAGATCAGAAATCGTGATCTGTCCGCCGTTGAACGTCGCGACGACGTCGGGCGCAGGCGGTCTGGGGGACGCCCATTCCGATAGGATACTCAACGCGGTCGGCCCGGCGAGACTCACGACGAGCAGGACGCCGACGAGCAGGACGCTGATCGCCATCCACCCGCGCCCTTGCCACGGTGAAAGCAGTTGCTTGGGGGGCACAGCCGCGCGAAGCGGCGGCGATTCGAGATCAGGTCGAGACTCCGCGCCGCCTCTCAGCGAATCGCGAACGTCCTTCCAGACTTGTGACCAACCGTCAGGCATAGAAGTTTAGCCACGAATTACACGAACCAGCGCCAAATTCGTAAAACTCGTGCAATTCGTGGCAAAGAACGCCGTGCATTCACGGCGCCGGAGTCGGGGTAGTTGCCGGGCTGGAGAACAAACGCAGGTTCACCACGCCGCCGTTGGCGGTATCCACGACGTAGATTTTCGCGCGTGGCAGAATCTTGTCGAGCGTTTCGAGATACAGCCGGTAGCGCGTCACGTCTTCGCCGTAGAGTTTGGCGTTGGCCTGATATTCGCCAAGCACCGACTCGAACGCCTGCGCCGCGCCTTTGGCCTGCCCGATCGTCGTCGAGCGATATGCTTGCGCGGCGGCAAGGATTTGATCGGCCTGGCCGCGCGCCTGGGGGATGAGGCTGTTGGCGTAACCGGTGGCTTCGTTGATGGCGCGCGCCTTGTCCTCCTTTGCGCTGTTGACGTCGGCGAACGCGCCCGCCACCTCGTCGGGCGGGAAGGCCTTCTGCAAATTGATGCCGACGATGGCAAGGCCGGAGCCGTAAGCGTCCAGCCGCGCTTGCGCTTCGGCGCGAATCGAATTCTGCAATGCCTGCCGCTCGACTGTCAGGATGTTGTCCACCGGTTGCGTCGTGACGAGGTCGGTCACGGCGGCGCGCACTGCGTCGCGCACGAGGCGCGAGGCCGAATAACGCACGTTGATCAGGTAGGCCGCCGGATCGCGCACCTGATACTGCGCGACGATCTCGATGTCAATCACGTTCGTGTCGCCGGAGAGGGCTTCGAACTTGGCCGGCGGTTCAGCGCCCGCCTCGCTTTCAACCGGCGCGAGAATGCCCACGCTCTCACGGCGCACCTGACTCACGTTGACGATGTCGGCGCGATCGATGGGCCACGGCAGGCGATAGTGAAGCCCCGGCGCGGCGCGAGGCTCGACCACCGCGCCAAAGCGCCGCACGACCGCCGCTTCGCCGGGGTCAACCACGTATACGCCCGACAGCAGGTAAGCGAGGACGGCCAGCGTAAACAGCCACC
>JACQED010000230.1 GCA_016200785.1 Chloroflexota bacterium | reverse complement strand
GATGGTGTGATAGTTTCCGGCGGTGTCTTGAAGGTGAAAGTCGGGGGCCGGCGCGCCGACGACCGGCGCGGGAGCGATCACCTGCGGCGTGCCGGGGTCACCGATCACCGCGCCTTGTGCTCCCTTCGCGGGTGGCAGGCCGAACAAGACGATCAAGCCGACGGCCAGGCCGATCAACAGTCCCCCGCCGACGATCAACAGCGGTGTGCGCGCTGAAGGAGACATCTCTAGCCTCTGGCCGCTGCCTCCGCCTGCCTCACCGCATGCCCGCTCAGGTAGCCGAGATAGGCCGGAACGAGCGGAAGAACGCACGGCGAGAGAAACGAGAGCAAGCCGGCGGCGATCGCGATCAGGTAACTCGGCGCGGCCTGCGCGCCGGAGGCCGGGTTGAAGTCGAGATACAGCCCGTTCCGAAGCGCCCAACTTGCGATGGCAGTCATGTTGTTCGTGACCATCAGCACGCCGATGGCGATGAGAAACACGCCGCTGACGATCTTGATCTTGTGAAGATGCCGACCCATCCGCCGCACCAGGCCGGTGGCGCGATCCATCATCAGGACGAGCGCGAGGAACGGCAGGCCGAGGCCGAGCGCATAACCGCTGGAGAGAATCATCGCCTGCCCGGTCGTCTGCTGACTCATGCCCAATGTGAGAATCGCGCCCAGCGTGGGGCCAACGCACGGCGACCACCCGGCGGCGAAGAACAAGCCCATGACGGCTGACGAAAGAACCCCGCCACCTCTACCCGACCACTGCGGGCGAGTGTCGAAGTTCATGAAAGGGATGGTCAGCACGCCCATCGTCGCGATGCCGAAGAAGATCACGATCAACCCGCCGATCCAGCCAAGTTGGCTTTTGAAATCGTAGAAGAGTTGGCCGAGCAGAGTGGCCGCGCCGCCCCAGCCGACGACAAATACCGTCGCGAAGCCGAGGACGAACATCACCGCATGAAGGAAGACCGTCAGCCGCAGGCTCAGGGACATCGGGCCTGCGCCCGGCCGGGCAGTCGCGGGCAAAGAGTCGGTCACGTCATTCTCCGTTCTTTTCCAATTGCTCGATCCGCTCAGCGAGGCGGGCGTGATGATCGCTCGACCACCACAGCATCGCGCCGAGGAGAATCCAACCGACGAATAAAGTGAGCGCCGTGAGGAGCAAGATGCTCATTGTCCCAACAATACCCGCAAGCGTGGAAATTGACAAGTGTTCGGCGTTACACAGTTGCGACGCACCTGAAAGCTGCGTCGCAACTCCTCCCATTCCGCCGGATTGCCCGAATCCGTTGTTCTAAACTTTGTACCCGCGCAACCGCAAACTGTTGGTGACGACGAAGATCGAACTGAAGGCCATCGCGCCAGCGGCGATGATCGGATTGAGAAAACCCAGCGCGGCCACCGGGATCAGGATCACGTTGTAGAAGAACGCCCAAAAGAGATTCTGCTTGATCGTCCGCATCGTGCCGCGCGACAAGCCGATGGCGCGAGGCACGCCGCGCAGATTGCCGCTCATCAACGTCACGCCGGCGGCCTCCATCGCCACGTCGGCCCCGGTGCCGATCGCGATCCCCACGTCGGCTTGCGCCAACGCCGGGGCGTCGTTGATTCCATCTCCCACCATCGCTACGACTCTGCCGTTATCCGCTTTGGGATTTGGCCGTTGGGATTTGGGGTTTTGGACCCCGCTGCCCTGCAACTTCCTCACTTCCGCCGCCTTGTCGCCCGGCAGAACTTCGGCCAGCACGCGGTCTATGCCGACGGCTTTCGCGATCGCCTCGGCGGTGCGCCGATTGTCGCCGGTGATCATCGCAACTTGCAGACCGAGACGGTGCAGTTCGGCGATGGCTTCGTTCGATCCATCTTTGATCGTGTCTGCGACGGCGATCACGCCGGCGACTTCGCCGTCCACTGCGGTGACCATCGCCGTCTTGGCTTCGGCTTGCAGTCGCGTCACGACGGCGTCGAGTCCGTTCAATTGCAGACCGCGCGACTCCATCATTCGCAGATTCCCGATCAACACGGACTGACCGTCTACGTTTGCTTCGATGCCGTGCCCGGCGACGGCGTTGAAGGCCGCCGGGGAACCGAGCGGCACGCCGCGTTCAGTCGCGGCGGCGACGATCGCTTCGCCCAGCGGATGCTCACTGCCCTTCTCGGCCGACGCGGCCAGATACAGAATCGCTTCGGCGTTCCACCCCGCGCAACCTAAGCCGTCGCCGTTCGATCCCGGCGCGGTGACGTTCGAGCGATCGGCTTCCACGATGTCGGTGACGGTTGGTCGGCCTTTGGTGATCGTCCCCGTTTTGTCGAGCACTACGGTCTTGATCTTGCCGGCGCGTTCGAGCGACTCGCTGTTCTTGAAGAGGATGCCGTTCTCCGCGCCCTTGCCGGTACCGACCATGATGGCCGTCGGCGTGGCGAGGCCGAGGGCGCACGGGCAGGCGATGACCAGCACGGCGATGGTGTTGATCAGCGCGCGAGTGAAGCCGACGTTCCCGAATAAGAACCACGCGACGAACGTGAGCGCGGCGATGCCGATGACCGCTGGCACGAACACCGCCGAGACTTGATCGGCCAATCGTTGAATGGGCGCTTTGCTCCCCTGCGCTTCTTCGACGAGCCGGATGATCTGCGCCAGCGCCGTCTCTTTGCCGACTTTCGTCGCCTCGAAGCGGAACGACCCCTGCTTGTTGATCGTCGCGCCGATAACCGGCGTGCCAGGTCGCTTCTCGACCGGCATGGACTCGCCGGTAATCATCGATTCGTCCACCGTCGAGCGCCCGTCGGTCACCACGCCGTCCACCGGAACCTTTTCGCCGGGCCGCACGACGATCGTGTCGCCGACGCGAACGTCGTCAATCGGCACGTCCGTTTCGACGAGCTGCCCGCCGGGGCCGGCGGCGGTGCGTAGCACGCGCGCCGTCTTCGCCCGCAGGCTCATCATCTTTTTGATCGCCTCGCTCGTGCGCCCCTTCGCCCGCGCTTCGAGGAACTTGCCGAGGACGATCAGCGTGACGATGACCGCCGCCGTCTCGAAATAGGTGTGGCCGAGGCCGCCCACGCCGATCAATCTGCCCACGAGCACAGCGAGGCTGAAGAAGTACGCCGCGCTCGACCCCATCGCGATCAGCACGTCCATGTTGGCTGAGCCGTTGCGCAGGGCCTTGTAGCCGCCGACGTAATATTGCTTGCCGACGTAGAACTGCACCGGCGTCGCCAGAGCGAGGAATAGCCAATCGAGATACGGCCAGTGAAGGAACGAGGCGAGGAAGCCGTGAAATTCGAAGATGTCGTGCGAGAAGTCGCGCGTCATCGAGAGGATAAACAGCGGAACGGTGAAAAGCAGGCCGACGAACAGCAAATGCTTCTGCCGGTCGATCTCCTTCTCGCGCGCCAATCGCTCGGCATCCTCCAATCCTTCGCCCGTCGCCTCGACGGCCTCGAAGCCGGCGGCTTTGGCCGCGCGGCGCAAATCACCCTGGCTCACCAGCGTCGGGATGTATTCGACGATGGCTTTCTCGGTCGCGAAACTGACCGAGGCCGAGAGCACGCCTTCGATTTTGGCGAAAGCCTTTTCGAGCGCGCGGGCGTCGTTGTCGTCGCTCAAGCGGCGGATGGGCAGATCGGCCTTCGCCACCGCCACGCCGTAGCCGACTTTCTGGATGCGATCGATGATCTGCGTCTGCGTCAGCGCGTTCGGGTCGAACTCAATCGTCGCGCGCTCCGAGGCGAGGTTCACCGCCGCCGAGGCTGTGCCGGGCAATCGCTTCAAGTTGCGCTCGATCGTCGCCGCGCAGTTGGCGCAGGTCATGCCGGTGATCGGGAGGGTCAGTTGTTTTGTGGTCATTTCTGAACCGGATAATCAATTTCCGCCAACAGCGCCTCGATCTGCTCTTTCGTCGCCGGATCGTCATAGCCGATGGTCACGACTTTGGTCTGCTCACTGCCCTCGACCGACTTGATGCCGGGCAGTTCGCCCACTTCCATCTTGATGGTGTGGATACAGTGCGCGCAAGAGATGTTGGGGATGGTGTAGGTGATGGTGCTCATATTGCACTCCTTTTTGAAGTTTGGATTTTGCAATCGGGATTTGGGGTTTTCTTTTAGACTTTCGTCGCCATTTCGAAAACGTCGGCGATTTCTTCAAGCACCCGCTCGCGCTCCTTGGCGTCGTCGCCGCGCACGGCGGTCGTCAGGCAAGAGTGCAGGTGGCCGTCGAGCACGGCGGTGCTGACTTTGTTGAGCGCGGCCTGCACCGCTTGAACCTGCTTGATCACGTCAATGCAATAGGCGTCGTCGGCAACCATCTTCTCGATGCCCTTGACGTGGCCTGCGATGCTCTTCAGCCGCCGCAGAGTGTCTTCTTTTGAAGCTGCGTCGCTGTGTTGTTTCATGATTGTCCTCACCGCCAGAGCCGGGCAAATCACCGGCACCGCACCAGCCCCTCCCCCCTGGGGGGGGTACTTATCCGAGATTTTAGCACTTATGGCGGGGGGCGTCAAGGATTTTCTGCATAAGTCGTATATGAGTTTTGTCAGAGGGGTGCCGGCTCGACGCGGCCCCGCTCACCTGCCCGACGGTTTTTCAGCGGCGATGACGATCCAATCGAACAGATTGATCGGGATCAGCCGCGCTCTCAGACGGGGAAAAGGAGTGAGGATCGCGGCGAGGGCGCGGGCGGGCGCCGGCGCATAGGCCGCGAGGCGGTGAGCGAGATGGCCCAACGTGAAATAGTGGGGATGAGCGCGCAAGTATCTTATCTGAAAACCGGTGTCGGTCAGCAGACGAGTCAGCGTCAAGCGAGAGAAGTAATAGAGGTGGACGCGGATGAGTTCGTACCAGCGTCGGCCCGTCAGCCGGGCGAATGGACTGCCGATGTCCGGCGTGCTCAGGGCGAGGAGGCTGCCGGACCGCAACACGCGGGCGCAGTGCCACAGCAGAGCGCCGGGGTCGGGCACGTGCTCGATCACGTCCCACAGCGTCACCGCGTCGAAGCTCTCGGCCTCGACTCGCGCATCGGGCAACACGCCGCGCCACACTTCTAGCCCGAATCGATCGCGGGCGATCGCGCATCCCACGCTGGTGGCTCCAGTCCAGTTACGCGCCAACCGCGCATGCGCGCTACGTTTAGAAAGACGCCGACGAAGCCTCCCACGTCGAGCAGCCGCCCGCGCGCCGTGAAGCGCTCGACCACGTCGAGGAGTCGGTCAAATTGCTTCTCGCGCTCGGCCAATTCGCTTAGATACTCGCGCGCCTCCGCTTCGCCATAGGCAACTGACGCATTCGGCGTCGTGAGCGGCGGATGAGCGAAGACAAGCCCGCACGTTTTGCATCGCACGATGGGACCATGACTTACGTCGAAGTACAGCGAGGTCGGAGTGGTTGCCGAAGGAGGAGTGGCCGGATAGAGTGGCCGAAATGCTCGCCCGTGACGCACCGGGCAGAGTCGGGAGTCAGTCACCGGAGCGCAAGCCGTAGCCGCGATTTTCAACGTGGCGCGGGCAGTGCCGAATAATAGTCCCGCAGTTCGACCAGCATTTGCTTCATCGGCGGCACCTGGATTCCTAGACCTGCGAGGCGCGTGCTTTGCATGGATCGATCGCAATGGTATGTTCCATCGGGTCGGATGACAACGTCCGTCTTGGCAAACACTGACTGAGCGAGGCACAGCAAATCGTACTTGCTGACCGTTTCGCCGCACACGTGCAACAGGCCGGTTACCTCTGGCGTACGGATCATTTCCAGTATGATCCGGGAGAGTGCAAGCGTCGTCAACCCTGACCAGCGAGCGTCGGTGAAGCCGGGTACGTCACCCGCCCGGGACAGAAACCAGTCGAGAAGCAAGTATCCGCGTTCGCGGAACGACTCGCGTCCGATGAACGAGGTGCGCAGGGTAAGGTGCGGTGACTGATAAAGTTCGCCCAACAGTTTTGTCCGGCTGTATAAGTCCGTCGGATCGGGCAAGTCATCTTCGCAGTAGTTCCCTTTCCGGCCGGAAAAGACACAGACGGAACTCAGTTGAATCAGCCGCGCGCCGCGGCGATCACAGCCTTCCGTCAGAATGTGAGGCGCAAGCGCGTTGACTTTGATAAAATCAGCGGGGCTGTAGATGTGGCCGAGATGTCTGACAATCCCGGCACAGTTGACGACCATGTCTGGCGCACAGTACAGTGCCGGGTCGATCTGCTCGATCGCCGCGAGGTCGCACTCAAATACTCGCCCCGGCTCGGCGTTCAGAAAAGTCAGCGTTCGTTCGTCGCGCTTTCGAACTGTCGCGTAGACGTCGAGATCGGGTACGCGCCGTGCCAAGTCGAAGAGGACGTGACCGAGCATGCCGGTCGCACCGACGATCAAAACTCTCATAGGAGTGCGGTGGTATACTTTCTATCCGCCGATTGACTTATGCAGGGCACGAACACAACCTCGCCAGCCGAAAGCCGTTCGTTGCAGTTCTTTTCCTTTTGGGATATAGGGCTGAGTGCTCTTTTCCTCGGCCTCATCATCGCCATCTGGTATGTGGGCGATTTCCACACCCTTCATCACAGCGATAGCGTCCTTTACTCCTTGATGAGCCTATACCGGTGGACAGTCTTTGCCTGGGAGTACGATCATTCGGGGGCCTTTCTGTCACTCGTGCTCAGTTTCATCCATCGCCCGTACTG
This sequence comes from Chloroflexota bacterium, assembly GCA_016200785.1. Lineage (GTDB taxonomy): Bacteria > Chloroflexota > Anaerolineae > Anaerolineales > JACQED01 > JACQED01. The sequence continues at coordinate 2,148 of JACQED010000230.1, read as the reverse complement.
GAACTTGCTGGCGACCTCGACGCTCTGCTCATTCTCCCTGTTGATGGGATTCGCGTTATGGGCCAGCCTCCTGTCATTCAGAAGAATGACATTGACCGAGAGCAGCCTGTGGGCATCTCTCCTTCTCCCTTTGGCCGTGCCCAAGGACAGACTATTCGATAACGCTGCTCACGTAAGCCTCTTTGGCATCTCTCTGTTTTTCGCAGGGCTGTTTACTTGCGCGCAATTATACTATATGCAACTAAACCACCGTGGGCGCAGATGGCTACTTGCTTGTGTATTGTTCATTCTCGGTTTTCTAGCCATATACCTAGCCAAGAGCACTATCGTTCCGCTGGCGGCCATCGCCCTGGGCTTGATCTGGGAGAGCAGTCGGCCGGCGGTCGCGGGCGAGGGGTGCGACGACGGAGAGGATGGCCCTCTGTTCCCTCTGAATCTGCCCTTCTCCCGCATCATTCCCTTGCTGAGTCTCGGGCTGGCTTTAGCGATCTATCAAATACTGGAAGCGGGCGCGGCTGTAAGGGCTGACTTCACCTATGGCGCGGCCAACGTCCCTATAGCTCTGCCCCGCTTATTCAAGAATTGGATCGATCACGAACTCACCACGCCGATCCTCGTGCTCATCCCTCTTCCCTTCTTTTTCTACAAACCCGCCTCCTGGTATCAGAAAAATCCTTTGCTCTCTTATCTGGCTCTAGGCGTGGCCTTAGAGGTTCTCATTGTATCAAGCTCCCGTTGGGTCGTACTCAACCAGTTTGGGGGCTCCTTTCTTACCGATCTGTCGTTTCTGCTCATTCTGATGATCATCGCCGTCGTAACATATTTCGCCCGTAGTGGAGTTTCGAAGACTTTCTATCGCGGCCTGCTCGCCACAGTCGCCGCTGTCTCGCTCTTCGTGAACGCTCGCGAATGGAATTCCTTCTCTCCCAACTGGCCATTTTCCGAGATGGATCGAACCATCGGCGCTCAAACGCAATCGCTGGTGGAATCGCAGTGTGATGTTCTCGCGGGGGACTACTGGAGAGTCTGGCCGGCGGTGATGGCGGTCAACGACTACTACTACCGCGAAGGCATTATGGATCCGCGCACCCACACACTTCGCACGGTCGCCGGTCTCGCAATGCGAGCCGGTCCCACCGAATATCTCTGGCGTCCCAGACTCAATTGGCCGGATGTAAAAATCTGCGGCTTCGGCAGCGACGATGCCGGCTTTCGCGAAGCGTTCGCCAACTACGCGCCCGAGGTCGCGCTACAGATCGAGCCGGGCAAGCGATTTGATCGGGTCGTGGCTTATGACGTGCGAAAGGTGTCTATGTCATCGGTGCGGCTTGATTTCGACCTGGCCGTACCCGGCGCTGGCTGGTTTGGAATAGAAGCCAATCCCGCCGGCGATACTTTCCAGTGGATGAGCGCAACTACATCCACCGTCATTCTGCCGTTGGTGACCGAACGCGACGTGAGCGTGACGTTCCGCATACTCTATAGCATGGCCCCCGACATCTTGCGCAGTCTGAGTCTGAGCGTCAACGATCAACCCGTCCCACTCAGCGTCGGCCACGATCAGGCCGGCGCGCCGATTTTTCATGCGACAATTCCGCGATTAGCCCTGGCCGGCAGTACGCCCTACACTCGCCTCGCCTTTCGGATAAATCGAACTGCGAGGCCAATGGACACCCTCCCCGATAGCCTTGACCCTCGTCCGCTCGGCCTCGCGTTCGACTGGCTGGAGATACAGCCTGCCGGCGAGTGACCGTGCCCTCGGTGAGATCGAGGCGGGCCTTGCCGTATTCTTTCGCTTGCGCCTGACCGCGCACCGGGACGATCCGTTTCTCAATCGCCGTCACCCAGGACTCACTTCTGTTCCCTCGGGCCGATCAACTCGTAGAGGTCAACGGCTTGATTGCGGCCCTTGACCTGCCGCGAGTCGCGATACTCTGCGACGAACTCGTCTTTGACCCTCTCGTAGGTCGAATCGCTCAACAGCACCGGCGCCCTCAAATCCTTCGTGAGATTCTGAATGCGCGAGGACAGGGTGACCGTGTCGCCGATGCACGTGTAGTTGAGACGCTTGAGCGAGCCAATGGTTCCCACGAAGGCTTCGCCGGTGTTGAGGCCGATGCCGATGTCGAAGCCGGGGCGGCCCCACTT
>JACQED010000229.1 GCA_016200785.1 Chloroflexota bacterium | reverse complement strand
TTCGTTTTCCGTCAGGCGCGGCGAAATCCTGTTGATCGCCGGATCGAGCGGCTCGGGCAAGACCACGCTCATTCGCTGCATCAACGGCCTGATACCTCACAGTTACCGTGGCCAACTGGATGGCTCGATCCTGTTGTACGGCGCCGACCAGCGAAAATATCCGCTCGCCAAGATGGCGCAGATCGTCGGCACAGTGTTGCAGGACCCCGAAAGGCAGATACTTGGCGCGCACGTTCAGTCCGAGGTCGCCTTCGGCCCGGAGAACCTCGGCCTGCCGGTGGGCGACGTGCTGGCCCGTGTAGACGAAGCCCTCGCCCGTTTGGATATCGCTCACCTGCGCGCCAGAGAGACCTTCTCTCTCTCCGGCGGCGAAAAGCAAAAAGCCGCGCTGGCCGGAACACTGTCTATGCGCCCGTCAATCTTGCTGCTCGACGAGCCGCTGGCCTCGCTTGATCCGGCGGCGGCGCGCGAGGCGCTGGCCGTGTTCCGCCGCCTCGCCGATGAGGGCACGACGGTCTTGATGGTCGAACACCGCGTCGAAGACGCGCTGGCGGCGCGGCCCGACCGCGTGTTGTACCTCGAGGACGCGCGCGTTCATTATCTCGGCCCGCCTGAAGGATTGGCGGATGTGGTGGACTGGCGAGAGGTGAAATTGCCGGCTTCACAAGTCATGCGCCGCGTTCGCGCCGACATGGCCAAAAGCGGAGAGGCCGCTCTCCGGATCGGGGGCCGACTGCGTCCGCCGATCGGCGCGCAACTCATCGTGTTTGAACACGTGACTTCCGGCTACGAAGACGGGCCGGACGTTTTGCGCGACGTCAGTTTTGATATTCGCGCCGGCGAAGTCATCGCGCTGTTGGGGCCGAATGCCGCCGGTAAGAGCACACTTGTCAAACACGCGATTGGTTTGCTCAAGCCGCGCGCCGGGCGCGTGCTCGTCGAGGGACGCGAAACGCGCGAACTCTCGGTTGCGCAGATCGCTCGAACGCTCGGCTACGTTTTCCAAAGCCCGTCGCACATGCTCTTCGCGCCGACGGTGAACGAGGAACTAGCCTTCGGCCCGCGCAATCTCGACTTCGACGAGTCCGAGATTGAGCGGGCTGTCGCCGATTCGGCGCGCTCGCTCAACCTGACCGGCCTTGAAACTTATCCGCCGCTCGCGCTCTCCTTCGGCCAACAAAAGCGCGTGACCATCGCGTGTGTGGCGGCAATGAAGTCGAAGATACTCGCCATGGACGAGCCTACCGCCGGGCAGGACTACGGGAACTACATTGCTTTCATGGATGCCATGCTCGGCGTTGGAGCGCGGGGTCCGTCGGGCGACGCGCCACCCCCCGCTTTCAATTTTGACGCCGTGCTGTTCATCACTCACGACCTCGATCTCGCAGTCACCTATGCCTCGCGCGTGATCCTCCTCGCCGATGGGCGCATCGCCGCCGACGGGCCGCCGGAGAAAGTCCTGCAAGACCCGAGCCTCCTCGAACGCTGTCATGTCGTCTCCACCACGCTGTTGTCCGAGAATCTGCGCCTGCTTCCGAAGACGGGCAAGTTCATGCGCGCCGAAGAACTGGCGGACGTTGAACCGCTTGCGTCTGACTAGAATTCAAATAGAATCATGCTTGGACCGGTTTGCGTTGGGTCGAGGACGGGGAGGTGCGTATGGGTCAGCACGCAGGCTATCTCGACTTTGAAGTGAGAGTGGATAGGGCCGACGACGGCGGTTTTGTGGTGCGCGCCAGGATGCTCGGCGGCCGGGCCGAGGCCCGCTTCAGCGACCCCTTTACCGCCGACAAGCGAACGAGCATCCGTCAGACGCTCACCATTGCCGCGTTGCGTCCGTCGGCGCCGGTGCGGAGCGCCGGCACGGACGACGTCAAGGCCATGCGGGATTTCGGCCGTACCCTCTTCGACCAGGTCATCCGCGAGCAAATCAGAGAAATCTACTACCGGGGCCTCGGGCAGGCCAACGAACAGGGCAAAGGACTGCGACTGCGGCTAGTGCTGGAGCCTGGACTCGAAGACCTGCCGTGGGAGTTTCTGTGCTCGCCGGAGAGCGAGTTCTTGGCCCTCGATCCACAGACGCCGGTCGTTCGCTTCATCGAACAACCCACGCCTGTCGCGCCTCTCAAGCACGAACTGCCACTCAATCTACTGGTGGTGATCGCCAGCCCCAAAGATCAAAAACCGCTCAACACCCAGGCCGAAAAGGCGCGTATCGCCGCCGCGCTCCAGCCGTTGGAGGCGCAAGGCTACATGCGCGTGTCTTACCTCGAAGGGCCGGAGACGTGGTCGCGCCTCATTGACGCTTTGCGCCCGGATGAAACGCACATTTTGCATTTCATCGGGCATGGCGCGTTCGATTCGACGCAAGGCGAGGGTGTCCTGCTGATGGAGGGCGCCTCAGGTGAGACGTTGTTCGTCGGCAGCGAGCGCCTGCGGATTCTGGTGCGCGGCAAGCGCAAGCTGCGGCTGGCCGTGCTCAACTCCTGCCTCGGCACGGCGGCCTCGGAGGCCGAGCATCTGTCGAGCGTGGCCGCCTCGCTGGTGAGGGCCGGCGTGCCCGCCGTCGTCGCCATGCAGTTTGAAATCAGCGACGGGGCCGCCCGGATGATCGCCGAGACTTTTTACGAATCGCTCGCGCTAAACTTTCCGGTGGATGCCGCGCTGACCGAAGCCCGCCGGGAGATCGCGCTCATGAGCCGCGACAGCCTCGAATGGGGCACGCCGGTGCTCATCATGCAGGTGCCGGATGGGAAACTGTTCGACTTCTCTCGTCCCGCCGAAGCTTCGCGTTCAATCGAAGAGGCCACCACCGGCAGTCTGGTCGAAGACCTGTATCGGCGAGCTGAGGCGGCGTTCGCCGATCAGCGCTGGGACGACGCGCTGAAGTGGTACAAGACGGTGGCGGCCACCGAGCCGCATTACAAGCAGGTGGCCGAGCGCATCGCCCAAATCGAAAAGATATGGTCCGAGAAGAGCGCCGGGGCCAAAGCGGTTTCGGCGCCGCCCGGCGAGCAAGCCGCCCGCCTGATGCGCGGCGACGAGGAATTCCTTTTGGATCGCGACCGAACCCAGATTGGCCGCAATCCCGATAATCACATCGTCGTCTCCGATGTTCAGGCCTCGCGGCGGCATGCCGTAATCAGACGCGAGGGGAGCGCTTTCATCCTCGAAGACCTCGGTGGCGCGAACGGCACCTGGTTGAACGATCGCCGCGTCATCACGCCGACGGCCCTCAACGATAAAGACGTGATTCGCATCGGCGAGACCGAGTTCGTCTTTCACTCGCCCCAATCACTCGGCGGAAAGACAGCCGTCTCGGTGAAACTGCCGCCCGAATTGGCGTTGACGCCGCGCATGTCCGATGCCAAGCCCGTGCTCGACCTCGACGCCAAAGCCGCCGAGCGATATCGCGCTGGCGAGCAAGCCGCACAGCGCGGCGAATGGGCCGAAGCCGTCGCCGGCTATAAAGGCGCGCTGTTGCTCGTCTCCGATTATCGCGACGCGGCGCAGAAGTTGGCCTTTTCCGAACGCAAGGCACAATGTACGACGCTGTACCAGCAAGCGCGCCAACAGTACGCTCAAAATGCGTACTCAAAAGCGCTCTCCACGCTAAGCAGAATTCGCAACCTGGAACCCACGTGGCCCGACCCCGACAACTTGCAGGTTCTCGCCGAGTGCGGGCAACTCTATCAGACCGCGCTCTCTGCCTTGAGGGCAAAGAACAAAGATCACGGCGCGGCGCTTCTGCGACAAATCATCGCCAAACGCCCCGACTTCCTCGACGCCGCCGCCCGGCTGGAGAATCTGGCCGAGGGCGGCGACGGACTCTTCGGAGCGGCAGGCGCCACGCCTGGCGTCGGGCCGCAGGCACAGGCTCCCGGCGCGCAACCTCAACAGCCCGCGCCCGCCGCCCGCGTATACGAATTGCCGGGCGCCGACCTGGCTCTGCTGGCCGAAACGCTCCGGCAATGGCTGGCGGGCAGTGGTTACCAAACGCAAGTGCTTTCGCAGGAGTCGACCGTTCTCGTGCAGGGCCGAAAGGAGGATCGGGTTCGCTACGCCCTCGGCCTCGCCTATGCCGCCACTGTCATCCTCGAGCCTACGCCCAACGGCCTCAAGGCCTCCATCGGCGGCGGCAAGTGGGCGGACACGGCCGTGGCGACCACGGCGGCAGGCATCTGGCTCACTGGTGGCTTTTCGATTCTCACCGTCGGTTATGGCGCGATCCAGCAGAAGAATCTTGAATATAATCTATGGCAGCAGATTGAAAGCTACCTGGCCTCGCGCGGCGGAAAGCGTGTTCAGTAGCGGGAGTATCTCTTTCCCTTCCACGGGGTTGTTAATGATGGATTTTGCCGGGGAGGGGTGAGAAGGAGGTTGCAAACGGGGAATCAACTGACAGCGGCACAATCAATCTGATCGTCATCTTGTTGAGGAGGAATCGACAATGGATACCATGATGGAAAAGAAGAACATGTGGCAGTTCGGCACACGCGAAATTGTATACTCCGCGATCGGCGCGGCGCTATACGGCGTGCTCAGTTGGGTGTTCAACGGCCTTCAACTGCCCGGCACTTCGCTTGTCTCGATCCGTCCGCCGATCGCCATCCCCCTCTTCATGGGTGTGGTGTTCGGCCCGCTGGTGGGCCTCTTCACCGGCGCAGTCGGCAACATTCTGGGTGACCTGCTCTCAGGCTATGGCTTCTTCTGGGCCTGGGACGTCGGCAACGGGTTGGTCGGGCTGATCCCGGGCCTCGTCGGATACTTCGGCGTAATGCAGGTCAAGACGACCCGCGACTACATCGTCGTCGAAGTGGCGGTGGTGGTGGCCTGCTTCGTCGGCCTGGCCTTCCCGGCGCTCATCGCCGACCCGCTCATCCTGCGCAACATTGACTTCGCCGGTGGCGTGTCGGCCGAATGGCTCCCGGCTAGCATCACCGACGCCATCAACGGCTTGATCTTGGTGCCAATCCTGCTATACGCCTGGAACGCGTACCGCGCCCGCTCGGGGCGCTGACGTGGGGGGCGGGCCTAAAACCCGCCCCTGCGTTTCTGCGATGCTGGCCTCCTTCAAATACCTCCCCGGCCGCAGTTTCATCCATCGGCTCGATCCGCGCACCAAACTCATCGCCTTCGTGCTGATCATGCTTTGCACCATCGTCGTTGACGACGTGCGGGTGTTGGCGGCGTTGCTGGCCGTGTCGCTGGCTTACTACGCGCTGGCCCAACTGCCGTGGCGCGCAACGTGGAAGGCGTGGGCCGTGGTGCTGTTCTTCGCCGTATTTATCATCGGCGTCTTCAGCACCACGCTCTTCGGCAACGCGCCCGCCTTCGTCAAGACCTCGCATCCGTGGTTCTCACTGCCGCGCCTCGGGCCGTTTCACCGAGTCGTCACGTACGAAATCGCCGTGTACGGCATCGCGCGCGCCCTGCGCCCGCTGGTCATCATGGCGATGATCCTGCCCTTCACCTTCACCACCGATCCCTACTTTTACGGTGTGACCTTTCGCCGGCTGGGCCTGTCCGACAGCGTCGCGTTCGCGCTCGATCTCTCCATGCGATACGTCCCCACGAGCGCGCGCGATTACTTCAACACCGTTGACGCCCAGCGGGCGCGCGGCTACGAACTCGAGCGGCGCGTGGCGGGTCTGTTCAACATGATCCGGCGCGCCGCGCCGCTGATCGTCCCCGTGACGATCAACGCCGTCGCCGCGGGCGAGGAAGTGGCCGATGCGATGGAACTGCGCGCCTTCGGCGTTGGCCGCCGCACGTGGTCGAACGCCGGCGCGCTCCTGTTCGCGTCTGCCGACTATCTCGTCATCGGCTGGGCGGCGGCGACTCTCCTCACGTTGATCTTGCTCCGCTATTTCACCCAGTACGGCTCGTACTGGTTTCCGGTAAGTTGGTTTGAATAGACACGATGCCGACTCTCGCCCTTATAGATGGCTTTCGTTTTTTCTTTTGGAGTCTTGATTTAGGAGAGCCGCCACATCTCCATGTGGAAGGACACAGCGGCAAGGCGAAGTTTTGGTTGTCGCCAGTTGAACTTGCGTACTCCAAGGGGTATAATGAGCGAGAGTTAGGCAAGATTCGGCGATTGGTCGAGGAAAACGCCTCTAAATGGTTGCAGGAATGGCATGAACATTTCGGTAAACCTTGATGTTTCAACGCTCGCCCGCACGGTTCGTTTCGAAGGTGAGCGCATGATTGTGATCCTGACTGATGAAAGAGAGGTCAGTGTTCCGATCAATTGGTATCCGCGCCTGGCGCGGGCAACGCCTCAACAACGGGACAACTGGCGGCTGATCGGTGATGGCGAGGGTATTCACTGGCCCGATGTTGATGAAGATCTGCCGGTAGCTGGTATCCTGCTGGGGTTAAAGCCACCACCGACTTTAGCTCCGAAGCTACATTAGCCTTAGTAGCCCCGGCCTGCGCCGAGGCTGTTTTTTTTCGGAAGCAACTTTCGTGCTGTCGCTTGCCTACAATGATTTCATCGCTGATTCAGTCGCCCTCCGGGCGCGCCACGACTACGACCCGGTGCGTGTTGGTGAAGTACGGCCAGCACGTAACCAGTGTCAGGCGCTCGTCCGGCGTCGGCGCGATCCACTTCGCGTTCTCCAGCCGCTCGTCCAGCGACAGGTATTGCTCCTCGAATATCTCCGTCTCGGTCACGAGGTAAAGCCGGTCGGCCTCGTTCGTGCGGACGAATATCTCGTCTCCCGCCACGAGCGTGTTCAAATCGCGGAAGACACTCCCGAATTCATTGTTGTGCCCGACGAAAACGGTGTTGCCCGGTTGGCCCACGCGCGCTGAGTCGGCGCTCCAGCCAACGGCGTAGGCCGGAGGCAGGCTCAACTGCGATACAGTCCGATTGCCGACCTCCGTCTGTACGTTGACGATCGGCACGACCGGCGCATACACGTCGAGGCGTGGGATGTAGAGAAGATAGGGAGACAAGGCGGAGTCCGGCAGGGAGTTCTCCGCCTCGCGCGTTGCTAATGCGCCCAACGGCACTTCAAACAGCCTGTGGGGCCGCCCGCTCGCCGGCGAGTCGCGAGTCGTGAAAGAGGGGTCGGACGGTCGCGCCGTGTCGGGCGACAGTGCGCGGAACATCGCGAGCAGGCCGAGGCCGGAGAGGAGGATCAGCGTGAACCCGGCGGCGGCGCGCGTGCGGCGCGGGGAATCCATTCTTACTTGCGGGGGGGAGCCCAGGCAGAAATCACCAGCGCCACTCCGGCCACGAATGCCGCGATGAGCGCGAGCAGCAGGACGCTGCTCCCAGTGACGGGCGCGCCCGTCTGCGGCAGAACGCCGGGCGTGTTCGTCGGTACGGGCACGGTCGGCGGCGGGTTCGTGGCGAGTTGCGCGAGCCGAACGCCGAAGTTGATTTCCAGATTTTGGTTTTGCGCGGTGATGTTGGCCGTCGCGGCCGGTGCGCCTACGACTTGATAACCGGCCGGCGGCACGACCGTCACCGTCCATGTGCCGAGCGGCGTCGTGTGCTGAAACGTGCCGTCGGTGTTGGTCACCTCGGTCGCCGCGTTGCTCCCGCTGGCGAAGTTCACCGCCGCGTTGGCCACGCCGATTTCGCCGGGATCGCGGGCGCCGTTGCCGTTGGCATCGAGAAAAACCACGCCGGAAACGAAGCCGTTTTCCTGCGCCCGCGCCGGCCGGGGGTAGAGCAACAGCCCAAGGGCGACGAGCAGAGTGACATTGAGATAGAAGCGATAACTCATGCCGAGATCCTCTACGTGATTATACGCCGTTCCGCCGGGAGCGCGAGTTGCGGAACCCGAATTATCGATTCGGCCTCTGCCACTCTCTCGTGCTATACTTTGCCGCGCTTGGCCGCTTGACCGCGCCAATGACGGACATCAACGCCGTGCGGAACGTTCGTCACTTCTCCTGTCCGCGCTTACGGACTATCCTTCTCAGAAATATGACCGTTCAAGGAGATGTGCTCCCATGACTGCTGCTCTGATTGACGGCACCGCCGTCGCCGCCCGCCTGCGTTCTGAGATCGCGGCGGAGGCCGAGAAGATGAAAAGTGAAACCGGCCGCGTGCCAGGCCTGGCCGCCGTGCTCGTCGGCGACAACCCGGCTTCACAGACCTATGTGCGTAGCAAGCGGAAAGCCTGCGCCGAAGTCGGGATCGATTCGTTCGGCTACGAACTACCCAAGACGGCGGCGCAGGAAGAGGTTGACAACCTCGTGGCCGAGTTGAATGCCGACCCCAATGTTCACGGTATTCTCGTGCAATTGCCCCTGCCCGATCATCTCAACTCTGAGCAGGCGCTGAGCAAGATCGGCATTGACAAAGACGTGGACGGCTTTCACCCGATCAATATCGGCCGCCTCTCGATGAAGGGCCGCGAGCCGCTTTTCGTGCCTTGCACGCCGGCCGGTTGTATCTACTTGCTGGAACAGGCGGGCGCGCAGTTCAAGGGCGCGCGAGCCGTCGTCCTCGGACGCTCGAACATCGTCGGCCTGCCGGTGGCGATGCTGCTCCTGCACCGCGACTGCACGCTGACCATTTGCCACTCGCGCACGAAAGACTTGCCGGCGGTGTGCCGCGAGGCCGACATTCTTATCGCCGCCGTCGGGCGGCCGCAAATGGTCAAGGGCGACTGGGTGAAGCCCGGTGCGTTTGTGATCGACGTGGGGATCAACCGCGTTGACGACGCGACGAAGAAGAGTGGCTACCGGCTCGTCGGCGACGTGGACTTCGACGAAGTGAAGGAAGTTGCCGGAGCTCTCACGCCCGTGCCCGGCGGCGTGGGGCCGATGACCATCGCCATGCTCCTGCGGAACACCCTGCGATCCGCCACGGCTCATTCGGCGTGACAGGACTGCTTACCACGAAGGCGCGAAGACACAAAGAAAAAACTTGGTGAACTTCGTGCCTTTGTGTCTTGGTGGTAAATGACCCGTCAAGTGGATCACCACGAAGGCTCCAAGACACGAAGCCTACAAAGAAGACTTCGTGAACTTCGTGCCTTTGGTGCTTGGTGGTAAGTGACCCGTCAAATTGCATTGCTCTAGAGAAGGGAAACCTAACAATGATCAGCAATACTTTGCAAGACACGATCAATGACCAGATCAAGCACGAACTCAATTCGGCCTATCTCTACCTCTCCATGTCGGCCTACTGCCAGGCCGTCAGCCTGCCCGGCTTCGCGCACTGGATGCGGCTGCAATACGGGGAAGAAGTAGAGCACGCGATGAAACTCTTCGACTACCTCGCCGACCGCGAGGGCCGCGTGACTCTGCAAGCACTCGAGCAGCCGCTCGCCGATTTCAAGTCGGCGCTCGAAATGATGCAATACACCCTCGGGCACGAGCGAAAGGTAACCGGGCTGATCAACCAACTTGTGAAGGAAAGCGACACGGCGGCGCAAGTTTTCCTCCACTGGTTCATCGAGGAGCAAGTCGAGGAGGAGAAAAACGCCAGCCAGATCGTCGAGAAACTCAGGATGGCCGGCGGCGAGGGCGCGGCGTTGCTCCTGATGGATCGCGAACTGGGGGCGAGAGCCAAATAAATTTGACAAACCGGGGGAGATTTACTACACTGACCAGTAATATGCCCACTCTCCTCGCCCGGCACGCCGAAGTCTTGGTCACCATGGACGACCGCCGCCGCGAAATCCGCGACGGCGCGTTGTTCGTGCGCGATAACTTGATCGAGCAGGTCGGCCCCACGAGTGAATTGCCCGCGACGGCGGATGAGATCGTCGAACTGCGTGGGCACGTCGTTCTCCCCGGCCTCGTCAACACGCACCATCATCTCTACCAAACGCTCACCCGCGCGGTGCCGGGCGCGCAGGACGCGAATCTTTTCAACTGGCTCAAGACGTTGTATCCCATCTGGGCGAATCTGACGCCCGAAGGGATTCGCGTCTCGACGCTGGTCGGCCTTGCGGAACTCGCTCTCTCCGGCTGTACCACCGTCTCCGATCACCTGTACGTCTTCCCCAACGGTTGCCGCCTCGACGATGAAATCGAGGCGGCGCGTCAAATCGGCGTGCGCTTCCACGCCTCGCGCGGCAGCATGTCGTTGGGCGAATCGAAGGGCGGCCTGCCGCCGGATCGGCTGGTCGAAGATGAGGCCGTGATACTCAAAGAGTCGCAGAGGCTGATCGAAGCCTATCACGATCCATCGCCGAGCGCGATGATTCGCATCGTGCTGGCGCCGTGTTCTCCCTTCTCGGTGACCGGCGATCTGATGCGCGAGAGCGCCGCGCTGGCTCGCCAGTACGACAACGTGCATCTGCACACCCATTTGGCCGAGACGCTGGACGAGGACGAGTTTTGTCTCAAGCAGTTCGGGCATCGGCCAATGGCTTACATGGAAGCCGTGAATTGGTTGGGGCAGGACGTGTGGTTCGCGCATTCGGTGTACCTGAACGACGCCGAGATTGGCTTGGCCGCCCGCACCGGCTGTGGCGTGGCCCACTGTCCCACATCGAACATGCGCCTCGCTTCGGGCATCGCGCCGATTCGAAAAATGCGCTCGGCGGGGGTGAAGGTCGGCCTCGGCGTGGACGGCTCGGCCAGCAACGACGGATCGCACATGTTGGCCGAGGCCCGGCAGGCCCTTCTGCTGTCGCGTCTCGGGTCGGCGCTCGAGGGCGCATCGCTCTCGACTGCCGAGGGCAAGACTTCGCCGGTGATGACGGCGCGCGAGGCATTGGAGATCGCGACTCGCGGCGGCGCGGCGGTGCTGGGCCGCGACGACATCGGCTGCCTCGAACCCGGCAAGTGCGCCGATTTCTTCGCCATCAATCTCAACCGCCTCGATTACGCCGGCGGCTTGCACGACCCGGTCGCCGCCGTGATCTTCTGCGCGCCGCAGACGGCGGACTACACCGTCGTCAACGGCAAGTTCGTCGTGAAAAACGGCGAAGTGGTGACGGTGGATATGTGGCGGGTGGCGGAGAGGCACAATCAGGTGGCGAGGGGGATGGTCATTGATAATTAGGAATTG
>JACQED010000255.1 GCA_016200785.1 Chloroflexota bacterium | reverse complement strand
AGTGGCGCGTGAGAGATCTTAGCCGCCGCCTGATTGGCCGTCACGGGAAGGCTCGGTTTCGACATCATCAACGTTGGAAACGGAGCGTGTTCCGGCGGGAACGCCGGCCAGGTTAGCATACTGCTGCGCTGTCGCCGAACTGCCGTAACTGCCTGCCCAACCCGAGTAACCACCGGCCCAGCCCGAGTATCCGCCGGCCCAGCCTGAGTAACCACCGGCCCAACCCGAGTATCCGCCGGCCCAGCCTGAGTAACCACCGGCCCAACCCGAGTATCCGCCGGCCCAGCCTGAGTAACCGCCGGCCCATCCCGAGTATCCGCCCGCCCAGCCGGAATAGCCGCCGGCCCATCCCGAGTAACCGTTAGGCCCAACGCCTTCTCGCCCAAGCAGTTTGAATTGCCCCGAGGCCGGATCATAGTAGCTTGGCCCCTGGTAGTGACTTGTCTCTGCCAGGTCGGCCATGATGTCCAGCCCCGCATTCGCCGCGCCATCTGGCCCGGAGAGGACGGCGTCGGGCGCGGAGACGCGGCCGGCGCCTTGTTGCCAAATGCTGTACGCCGCCTGCGTTCGATCCGGCGAGAAGTTGGGAATAGCCGTTTCGAGGAGACGATACTTCACCTGATTCGGCGTGAGTTCAGGATGGGCCGAGAGCATGAGCGCGACCACACCGCTCACCGCCGCCGTCGCCTGCGACGTTCCAGCCAACTTGGAGTAGGTCCTATTGATTTGGTTTTCTGGGAATTCCTGACCAAGCGCGGATCTGTTCAAAAGCGTCGAAACGATGTGGCCGCCGGGCGCGATCAGGTCGGGCTTGACGAAGCCATCGGTGGTCGGGCCGGCCGCCGAGAACGGAGCCAGGTAGTCGTCGCTTCCGTCGGCGGGTGTGTAATTGTCGGTGAAAGCGCCAACGGTAATGGCATAAGGATTATAGCCCGGCACGCCAATTGTCATCGGGCCCGGCCCGCCGTTTCCAGCTGCTACGACGACGACAATGCCCCGGCTCCACAGCGCCGTCACAGCGCGCGACAGCGGATCGGCGAAGTAAGGGGAAGTGACCGGGGCGTACAGCGACATGTTCACCACGCGGATGTTGAACCGGGCCTGATGGTCTATGACCCACTGAATGCCGGACAAGACTTGCGTATATGTCCCCTGCCCCTGAGCGTTCAGCACACGAACTTCGACTAAATTCGCTCCTGGAGCCATGCCGTTGTACTCGCCGTCTGCGCCAACGTCGGCGTTGGCCACCACGCCGGTGATGTGAGTGCCGTGACCGTTTGGATCTCGCAACGGCGCATCCTCGTTGTCAGCGCCCTGACCCTCACCCTGGACGAAATCGACCGAAGCGAGCAGTCGCCGGTGTCCCGTGACACCCGTCATCAGGATAGGAAGCTGTGCGGTTCCGGTGTCTAGTATGGCTACCGTCACATCCTGGCCGAAATAACCACGCGCCCAAACGAGGTTGGCGCCAACGACGTCCGGGAAGTCGGTGGAAACCGGGCCGGGGTCTCCGGATTTATTCACCTGGACGTCAGGCGTGACACGGATCACGCCGGGCAGCGCGCTGAGCGCGGCGAGATCGGTCAGCTGTCCGGTAACCACCAGGCTGTTGATCATCGGGAGGCGATCTTCGACTGTCAGGCCGCGCTGAGTCGCCAGCCGTGATAACGCCTCAAGGTTGCTTGCCTCCACGATGGCTCTTGCGATCTGGCCGGACTGCGTTCCGAGAGGTAAGGAAAGCAGACCGAGCAACAGCAGCGCTACCAGAGCCAGCCGCACGACGCGCAAAACGGAGCTTTGAAATGGAAAGGCGATTATTCTAGCGTTCATAGGCTCACCCGGCGTTTAGGCCATGACCGTGTTGACGTGAGATGAATCTGCGTGTCCGGCCCCCCCAAAAGCCTGACACCACAGCCGTATGATACAGAATTGTAAAACTTTGGTAAAGATGACTGTACTACCAGAACCTAACGTAAGGCTAACTTTGTCATAATCAGTTTGAGACTGATAAGCACTACCGGCTGGTACTCAAGGGGGATGTCAGTCAGGCGGACGGCTTGCTTCGGTGGGGGAGGGCCGTGGTGAGGCCTTGTGAAGAACTGCCGGGCAGGAACGATCCAATTTCGACGGCCAGCGCTTCGCAACGCGCGAGTTCGGTCCCGGCGTTCAAGTCGCCGAAAATCAAGCGAGCCTCGGCCAAAGCGAGACGCGCCGATTGAACGTCCCTACGGCTGGCATGAAGCCGTCCGAGTTCGTAGAGTGTCTTTGCCCGCTCGTAGGGATCGCGCACGGACTCGAAGATTTCGCGAGATTGTTTGAGATGCCCCAAAGCCAAATCGGACTGGCCGCGGGCCTGCGCTATCAGACCCAACAGCCGCAGTGTTCGGCCACGTTCGGTGCGTTGCGCGAACTGGGCGGTGGCACCCTCGGCAACGTCCAGACGCTTCAGCGAGCCGCGTGCCGTTTCATATGCCTCTTCGACATTGTTCAGCCGCAGCTGGCATTCCCCGATCAGGTAAAGCGTTTGGGCAGACAGATTGCCGGCGCTCAGCTGATCTGATATCGCCAGGCTGTCTCTAAGAAAGCGCAAGGCCGAATCCCATTGCGCCGTTTCCACCTTGACGCGGCCAAGGTTCATCAGTATGAGAGCCTCCTGCCAGCGCTGGCCGATGGCCCGGGCCAATTCAAGGCTGGCGTTCAGGTTGGCCTCGGCCTCGGCGTATGCTCCCTGGTGAGTCTGCACTACGCTCATGTTGCAAAGCGTAAAAGCCACCATTTCCAAATTGCCGATTTGCTGCTGGATCTGATTGGACTTCTGGTAACTTTGAAGCGCGACGGCATAATCGCCGCGCATCTCGGCGAGGACCCCGAGGTTGTTCAGCGACTGTGCCATGCCGTCGAGATCGCCGATGGTCTCGCGCAAGACCGCACTGCGGCGCGTGACGGTCATCGCCCGATCGAGATCGCCCAGTTGAGCGTAGACGCCTCCGAGGCGATTGGAGAGCTGGGCCACCAGTCCGTAGTTCTGCGAATCCTCCACGAGTCCTAACGCCCGGCCGAGCAATTGCTCGGCTTCCTGAAGCTCGCTTCGCCGAAAGGCAATCCAGCCCAAGCCGCCCACGATCTGGGCTGTTTCAAGCACGGCGATGCCGCTGTCGCCTTCGACCAACTTTAGAGCGACTTCCATTTCGCGCTTGGCGTTTATCATTTCGCCGCGCTTGACCAGCACTTCGCCGATCTTGCGGTGGAGCTTGGCGCGTTGAAGCGAATCACCCTTCTGGTCGGCGAGAGCCAACGCCGCGCGCAGATGTTGCTCGGCCTCGGCAAAATGCGCGCCGAGCAGGAAGAGGTCGGCCTGGCCCTCGGCGATCCGCATGCGGGTTTCGGGCGCGCCCTCAGGCCCCAGTGCCTCGCCAGCCTGACGATAGTATTCCCGCGCCTGCGTCAGGGCGAAGAGTCGGGCCGATTTCTCCGCGGCCATGATCAAATACGGCAGGGCGCGCGCGCGGGAACTGCTGCGCCAGAATTGCTCGGCCAGCGCTTCCACGACCTCCTCGTACCGGTCGGCGTAGGTTTTCTCCATCATCTCGGCCACGCGGAGATGCAGGGCTTGCCGGTCTCGTTCGGGAAGGCCGCCGTAGATGGCCGCGCCGATCAGGTGGTGGGCGAATTCCCACTCCCTGCCCGACAACGAACTGGGCGCGAGCACGCCGCCCGTCACCAGGCTGCCGGCGATAGTGTCCGCGATCGGAATGGCGACGACGCGCCGCGCCAACTCCGCATCGAAGCGGTGGCCCATGACCGCGCCGCACTCCAGCAGGCGGCGCACCGCCACCGGCACCTGATCGATCTTGGCCCTGATCAGGCCCTCCAACGTGGGCGGCACGGAGTCGAGCACGCCAGGCGCGCCCTCCGTCGCAGCCCAGGTTCCGTTGGAGCGAACGAGCGCCTGTCGATCGATCAGCGTTCGCAGGATCTCTTCGAGGAAAAACGGACTTCCTTCCGTGCGTTGCAGAATGGCCGACCGAAAAACTGCCGGCAGCGCCGGGCGGCTGAGCAGGTGATCGATCAGCGCCTCCATGTCGGCTTCCTGGAGCGGCTTGAGCGAAATCGGCGCGTAACGGAGATTGGGCCGCATCTTGGCGGCGGCGGTCAATCGCGTCAGCGCCGGCCCTTCCGTCGAGCGAGCGATGCAGACCAGCATGATGGGGCGCTGTAACGGCAGGTCGAGCGCCGATTCAATGAAATCCAGTGTCGCGTCGTCCGACCAGTGCAGGTCGTCGAAGAGAACGGCCAATGGCTGTTGACGGGCAAAGGCTTCGAAGATGCGCCGAATGACGATAAAGACGCGTTGTTGGACTTGGCCGGGTTCGAGCGCGTCGATTCGGCCGGCGACCTCCGGCGAAACTTCGTCGACCATCAGGTACTGAAGAAAAGGCCGGTCGGCCTCCCAGTTGACTTCCGGGTGTATCTGTCGGAAGCGCGCCAATTGGGATTCGATTTGGCTCTCGACTTCGACGGGGCCGGCGTTGCCCGTCAGGCCGAAAGCATTCCGCACCACTTCGCGCAGGAGCCACAGCGGAGCCGAGCGGCGATAGGACATGGCTCCGCCGCTGACGACCATGGGCGGGTCGCTCTGGCTGTTGAGGAACTCAATCAGTTCCCGCGTGAGGCGAGACTTGCCGATGCCGGCCTCGCCCGCGATCATCGCCAGCGCGCCATTGCCCTGCTCGAACAACGGCCTGGCGAGGTCTTTCAGTCGCCCCAACTCGCGGTCGCGGCCGGTCAGAGGCGCGACGAGTCCCTCCAGGCCGCGAGGTGAGCCTGGCTGGGCGCGCAGTCCCAACGTTTGATACAACGGCTGTGGCTGATCGAAGCCTTTGAGGGTGCGCAGGCCCAGCGACCGGTACGCGACGAACGCTCGCGTGGCCTGCATCACGTCGGCGCTGACGCAGATGGCGCCCTTTTCCGCCGCCTCTTGAACGCGGCGGGCGAGGTTCACCGTCTCGCCAATCGCGGTGTATTCCATTCGCAAGTCGTTGCCCAACTGCCCGACGATCACCGGGCCGACATTGATGCCGATGCGCACCATGACCTCGGCGCGATATTCTTGTTGCAAGAGAGACGCGATCTCGGCCAGGCCAGACTGCATGTCGAGCGCCGCGCGCACCGCGCGCTCAGCGTCGTTCTCGTGCGCGATGGGCGCGCCGAACAGCGCCATCAAGCCGTCGCCGGTCAATTTATCCACCAGCCCCTCGTAGCGATAGACGGCGGGGATAAACACGCCCTGCATCATATTCACGAAACGAATCGATTCTTCCGGCCCGAGTTGAGACGAAAGGCGCGTGAAATCGGAAATGTCCACAAACAGCACGGCCACTCTGCGCCGCTCGCCTGTGGCGGCCACCCCGGCGGCCCGGTAGCGATCGAGGTCCACGCTCGACGGTATCACGTCGAGTCCGCCGGCGAGCGGGAATGCCTGCTCGCTTCTCAGCCGGGTGCCGCACACCGGGCAAAAGGCGAACTTGGAATCAACGGGGGAGTTGCAATTCGGGCAATTCATTGAGGCGCAAGCGTGACGCGCGCCGCGCGTCGCGGTCTAAGCATTGTACCTGTGTCGCCCCTGATGATCAACACGCTCAGGGCCCCCACGACGGCCACCGATCCGACGTGGCGTTACCGAGAGTCAGATCTCTCAGTTCGCCCGTGGCCAGCGTAAGAATGAACAGGTCAAAGTTGCCGGTCCGCTTGGAGGCGAAGGCCAGGCATTTGCCATCCGGCGACCAATCGGCGTCAATGTCGTCGGCCGGGTCGTTTGTCAGCCGGACAACACCCGAACCGTCACTGTTCATCATGTATAACTCGAGATTTCCATCGCGTCCCGATTCGAAGGCGATGCGAGCGCCGTCGGGCGACCAGGCCGGGCTGCGGTCGTCCACCGAGTTGGCGGTGAGGCGAGTCTCAGCGCCGCGGCCGGTAGGGACAGTGAATATTTCCTGAAATATCTCCGACCCATCGGGCGGCGGTGAGTCGAAGGCAATCAGACTGCCGTCCGGCGACCAGTTGGGCGCGTATTGACTCACCTCGTCGTTCGTCAGCGGAATCTTGTTGTTTCCGTTGGGATCCATCGTGAAAATATTGAAGAAGATGTCAAATTGCCAGGCAAAGGCGATCCGGTCACCTGCGGGCGACCAAGCTGGCCCCTCGGCGTTGTGGGTGTGGTCGGTAATCTGCACGATCGCACTGCCATCAGCCTGAGCGCGATAGATGTCCGAGACAATGCTATTTTGGCGTGTTGCTTT
>JACQED010000214.1 GCA_016200785.1 Chloroflexota bacterium | reverse complement strand
CGTCCTCATGCGGCATCACGCGCGGCGCGCGGCCGAGCATCGTCACCTTTGTCCCAAAGCGAGCGTACATTTGCGCGAACTCCACGCCGATGTAGCCGCCGCCGATGACGATCATGAAGGCCGGCAGGCGGTCTAGCTTGAGGGCCTCATGATTGGTGAAGTATCCGACCTCAGCCAGCCCGGGGATCGTCACCGTGGCCGAACGTGATCCGACGGCCAGGATGGTCTTTTCGGCAGTGATCGGTGTGCTATCCACACGGATGTCCACCGGCGAGGTGAACTCGGCGTGGCCGGTGAAGAAGGCGATGTTCTTGTTCTTTTTGAGCGCGTCGTAGATGCCGGAGAGGATGCCCTTGACGATGGCATCTTTGCGGGCCACGGCGGCGGCCAAATCAAAGGTGATCGCGTCTGGGGTCACGCCGCGCACGCCGAACTCGTGAGCGCGGCGTTTGACCAGGTGCATGACTTCGGCAGACCTTAACAAGGTCTTGGTGGGGATGCACCCCTCGTTGACTCAAGTGCCGCCAACCTCGCGCATTTCGATCAGCGCGACCTTCGCGCCGAGGTTGGCTGCCATGTGTGCGGCGGGCAGCCCGCCCTGCCCGCCGCCAATGACGGCGATGTCGAATTTTTCCATATCAAGTGTCCTTTCGTTGATCAACAGCCTATCGCCTATCGCCTGTTGCCTATCGCCTATCGCTAATCGCGTATGGCCTATCGCACATCGCGCCCCAGAGTCAACTGTCAATATGCCATCAGCCATAGGCGATAAGCCATGCGCGATACGCTACTGCGCCGGTTCGGTAAGTTTGATCAGTTCCAGGCACACGTGGCCCGCGCCGGTTTCGAAGGTGTTGTCGCAATAGGGGCATACGAACTCGAAGGACTGTCTGCCGGCAGCCACGTAGCAACAGCCGACAGGGCAGATATGAACGGTCTCAAAGCCGAGTAATTCGGCGCAGTGCGGGCATTTCTTCCGGCGGTAGGCTGTGCGCCTTGCCGACGCGCTCCACTTGCTGGATGAGGCTGACTTCATGTCATGCTCCTCCGTATCTCGACATGTCGCTCCAGTACAGGCTCGACGTCGAACGAGGCACGTTCCTTTGCTTGCCCGCGCTCCGGCTCGATGACTTTCAGGAATGCTTCGACAACGTGCGGATCAAACTGTGTCCCGGCGCCGCGCCGCAGTTCGGCCACGGCCTCTTCGTGGCTGCGCCCCGGTTTATACACCCGTTCGTCGGTGATCGCACCGTAGGCGTCCACCACGGCCAGGATGCGCGCGCCGAGCGGGATGGCCTCGCCGGCCAGGCCGACAGGATAACCGGCTCCGTCGAAGCGTTCGTGGTGATGGCAGACAATGTCACACACGCCTTGCAGGCCCTGCACCGGCTGAAGAATTTCCCGCCCGATATCGGGATGGCGGCGCATCGCGGCCCATTCCTCCGGCGTGAGCGGGCCAGGTTTGCCCAGGATCGAATCGGGCACGCCGATCTTGCCGACGTCGTGCAGCAACGCGCCGAAGCGCAGGTCTTCCAATTCTTTTTCAGACAGCCCCATTTCGCGTCCGACGGCCAGCGCCCAGCGCGACAGGGCTTCGCCGTGGCCGCCAATGTACGTGTCTTTGGCGTCCACCGCATTCGCCAGCGCTGCCGCCGTTTGCAGATAGGCAGAGCGCACCTCGTCGAACAGGCGAGCGCGCTGGATGGCGCTGCCGGCCATTTCGGTGATCGTCATCAGGGTGCGGGTTTCACCCTCGGTGGCCAGCCTTCGCCGGTCGTAGCCCAGGAACAGTAAGCCCGGCACATTCTGGGTCGTGTGCAGTGGCACACACAGGCACGAGGCCAATCCCGCGAAGAGCTGCCGGGTTGTCTCGCAGCCAGGATTGGCCCACACCGCCTCGAGGTCGTTGGAAACAAGCGGTTGCCGGCTCTGCAGTACCTGCCATAGCGGGTCCTGGCAGCGCTCGTGGCGCAGGCCGAGTAACGCCTCCGGTTTACCGCGGGCCGCCTCGAATACCAGGGCCTCGCCCGTTTCGTCCAGCAACAAAAGTGCGCCGGCATCCGACCGCATTACCTCCACGGACTGATCCACGATAATCGGCAGCATCTCGGCCACGTTGCGTGCGGCGCGCAGCGCGGTGCTGACCTTGAACAGCGCTTCCAATTCAAATAGCCTCTCCCGCGCCTCAGATTCGCGTCGGACGAGCATACGCGATGCCTCCCGCGCGATGCCAAACAAGGCCAGGTAAACGACGGCAAAACCCAGGCCGACGCCGGCCCACACCGCCCGGCGCAGCGAGGCCAGCCGGGCTTCGACCTGGGCCGGGTCAACGCGCAGTTCGTAGATGCCGAGGGGCGCAGAGTTACCGAACCGCACCGGCACATAATAGACGAGCGCGCCGGGCAGGAGGGTGGCGGAGGGCGTCCCGGCCAGCGCTGGGGCAAAGTTCGGGGGCAGAGATCGGGGCGCGGCGTCACCTGCGTCCTCGTAGAGCACCTTTCCATCGCTCGTCCAGATGCGGAAGGCCATAATGCCGGGGTGAAAGAGTTCGCGCCGATAGTCAGCGTCAATCTCGGCGTGGCGCTCGGTTGTCACCGGCGCGGTGAAGTCATCGGGCCGCAGGTAGGGCGTGAAATGGAAAAGTTCGTCGGCCAGGGCCTGGGCCTCGCGGTCGAGGGCGTCCTGCGCGAGCGCGCGGCTGATGGCATAAGCGAAGATAGTGGCGACGGCGGCGGTCGCCAACAGGCCGATGAGCGTAAATCGAAGAAGGAAAGTCTGG
>JACQED010000213.1 GCA_016200785.1 Chloroflexota bacterium | reverse complement strand
GTCGTAGCCGACGTAGCCCGGAGGCGCGCCGACGAGGCGGCTGACCGTGTGCCGCTCCATGAACTCGGACATATCCAACTGGACGAGCGCGTCTTCACTGCCGAAGAGGAACTCGGCCAGGGCTTTGGTCAGCTCGGTCTTGCCGACGCCCGTCGGCCCGAGGAAGATGAACGATCCAATCGGTCGCTTGGGGTCTTTAAGCCCGGCGCGCGCGCGGCGCACGGCTTTGGCAATGGCGTTGATCGCTTCTTCCTGCCCGACGATGCGCTGGCGCAGATTCTCTTCCATGTGGATCAGGCGCTCGGACTCTTCCTGAGCGATGGTCATCAGCGGCACGCCGGTCCACATTGAGATGACTTCGGCGATGTCGTCGGCGGTCACGCGCGGGCTGTCGGGGGAGTTGCGATCCCACCCGGTGCGCAGTCCCTCGATTTTGGCTTCGAGTTCGACTTCGCGCTGAGCCAGCTCGCGCGCCTCGTCCTCGTGATCGTCTTCGACGGCGGCGGCATAGCTCTTGCGAGTCGTGCGCAGGGCGTCCACGGTTTCCTTGATCGTCTTGGCGGTCGGCGACTTATACATCCGCACGCGCGAACCGGATTCGTCGATCACGTCAATGGCCTTGTCCGGCAGGAAGCGCTCGGTGACGTAGCGGGCCGAAAGGTGCGCGGCCGCCTCGATGGCCTCGTCGGTGATGATCAGTTTGTGATGCTCTTCGTAGCGGTCTTTGACGCCCTGGAGAATCTGGACGGTCTCTTCGACGCTCGGCTCGTCGACGTGGACGGGTTGGAAACGGCGCTCGAGCGCGGCGTCGGACTCGATGTACTTGCGATACTCGTCCATCGTCGTCGCGCCGATCACCTGCAGTTCGCCGCGCGACAGCGCCGGCTTGAGGATGTTGGCCGCGTCCACCGAACTGCCCGCCGAGCCGGCGCCGACGAGCATGTGGACTTCGTCGATGAACAGAATCGAACCGGAGGTCTTGATTTCTTCGATGACGCGTTTGAGCCGCTCTTCGAATTGGCCGCGATACATCGTTCCGGCCACGAGCGAGCCGACGTCCAACTGCACCACGCGCTTGTTGAGCAGAGGTTCGGGCGTGTCCCCGGCGATGATGCGCTGGGCCAGGCCCTCGACGATGGCCGTCTTGCCCACGCCCGGCTCGCCGATGAGCGCCGGGTTGTTTTTGGTGCGACGCGCGAGAATTTGGATGACACGCTCGATCTCAGTCTGCCGTCCGATGACCGGATCGAGTTTGTTTTCTTCGGCCAGCGCCGTGAGGTCGGTAGCGAGTTGATCGACTAGCGGCGTCTTCTGCTTTTCTTTCTTGGTCTGCGTCCCGGCTTTGCCTGCGGCCACCGGCGACTCTTGCAGAACGCGGCGCGTTTGCCGCCGTATCTGCTCGGGCGAGACGCCGAGTTTCTTCAGCACGTCAATCGCCAGACCTTCGTTCTGGCGCACCAATCCCAACAATAAGTGCTCGGTGCCGATATAATGATGGCCCATGCGCCGGGCCTCGTCCACCGCCAATTCGAGCACGCGCTTGGTGCCGGGCGCGAGATCGATCTTGGCGAACGAGGTGCGCCCGCCGGAACCGATGGTGCGCTCGATCATCTCCTGGATGCGGCGCGGCTCCAGGCCGAGGTCGCGCAGCACGCGACCGGCGACGCCGCCTTCTTCGCGCATCAGACCCAGGAGCAGATGCTCCGTGCCGATGTATGGGTGGCGAAGACGCTCGGCCTCCTCTTGCGCGAGGCTCAAGACGCGGCGCGCGCGTTGCGTGAAACGCTGCATTTTATCGGCCACTGAACTTCCTCCTGCTCACGCCGCAAACCATTTCACTTTTGCGCGGACATGAGACTTCAACATTACACGTCAAGCTTTTCGCGAATCTCGCGGGCCATCGGCCCGCGACTATTCCGACTCTAGTTTCAATTGTCGATTCGCGCAACCTATCTAAACTACTAGTGTCAGTCGTCCCCGGCGCTGTCTGCCTCTCCGGTCTCGGATGTTTCCCAATCGCTGTCGAGGAATTCGGCTGAGGCGACTTTCTTGAGACTCAGCCCGATGCGGCGTTTCTCGGGATCGATCTTCACGACGCGCAGGGTGAGCGTTTGGCCCTCGTGCACCACGC
>JACQED010000233.1 GCA_016200785.1 Chloroflexota bacterium | reverse complement strand
TCGGCGGGCAAGCCAGTGAAGGCCTTGACCAATACTGAATTCTCGCGCAGAGTCTTCTCGGTGATTACCATACTCAGCACCTCCATGCAGCGTGGGCGCCGAGTGTAACATGATTTACGCTCCTATTGTGAATGAACTCTATTATAGCCGATTTGTCAAGAGTCAAGCCTTGCTCTCATTTACGCTGACCGGGTTGGTTTGCATTTCACGCCGCGCGAGGTGTTGGTTGGGTAGCACAAGCCGGGGACTGGGTTTTTGGTGTTGACAGTCACGCGGCTGTCGTGCTAATATGACGAACGATGTCGCCTTTGAACCCCACGATGATCAGCGCGGCTTATGCCTTCTTTTATTACTTTGGTATCGGGAGAACGGTGCCGCCGCTGACGCGTGGGTAGAGTAAGGTTTGTTTCACCTGAAGAAAAACGCGGAGCTGACGGCTCCGCGTTTTTTGTTTCCCTCACCCCGGCCCTCTCCCAAGGGGAGAGGGGGAGGAAAAGAAAATGCCCTGTCGTGGAATCCGAGGCGCAACGGTGGCCGAGGCCAACAGCCGTGAAGCCATCCTCGCCGCAACGCGCGAACTGCTGGAGGCGATCATCGCCGCCAACGACGTCCATCCGGGCGACGTGGCGAGCGTGTTCTTTACCACCTCGCCCGACCTCACGGCGGAATACCCCGCGCTGGCCGCCCGTGAGTTGGGCTGGTTGGACACGGCCCTCCTGTGCAACCAGGATATCGCCGTGCCGACCGGCCTCGCCAGATGCATTCGCGTCCTGATTCACTGGAACACAGAGAGAAGGGCACATGAAATCCGACATTGTTATCTCGGCGAAGCCGAGCGATTACGTCCCGACCGGGCCATGGCCCCGGCCAAGTGAGGCACCCGCGGTCAAAGGACACAACGGGAAAAATGGGAACGGGCACAAGGAGGAGCCGATGATCATTGTCATGCGATCGGGGGCCTCGGCGGGGCAGGTCGCCCACGTCGTGAGCCGGGTCGAAGGGATGGGGTACAAAGTTCATTTGTCGCAGGGGGAGGAACGGACGATCATCGGCGTGGTCGGCGACGATCGCCCGATCGATCGGAGTCAGTTCGAGGCGCTCGACGGCGTGGAGAAAACCGTGCCGATCCTGCGCCCCTTCAAGCTGGCCTCGCGCGACTTCAAGGCGCAGGACACGGTGGTGTCGCTGGACGGCGTGAAGGTCGGCGGCGAGGCGATCGTCGTCATGGCCGGGCCGTGCGCGGTGGAGAGCCGCTCACAGCTGCTCGAAACGGCGATGGCCGTGAAAGAGGCCGGCGCGACGGTGCTGAGAGGCGGAGCCTTCAAGCCGCGCACCTCGCCATACAGTTTTCAGGGACTGGGCGAACCGGGCCTGGAGATTTTGGCCGAGGCGCGCGCGCTGACCGGCCTGCCGGTCGTCACCGAGGTGATGTCGCCGGAGCAAGTGCCGCTGGTCGCGCGCTTCGCCGACGTTCTGCAAATCGGCGCGCGCAACATGCAGAACTACGCGCTGCTGCACGCGGCAGGCGAGAGCGGCCATCCGGTGCTGCTCAAGCGTGGTATGATGTCCACGATTGAAGAACTGCTGATGTCCGCCGAGTACATCCTGTCGCACGGCAATCAGCGGATAATGCTGTGCGAGCGCGGCATTCGCACGTTCGAGAAGTATACGCGCAACACGACCGACATCAACGCCATTCCGGTCATCAAGCAGATGAGCCACCTGCCGGTGGTGCTCGATCCGAGTCACGGCACGGGCAAGTGGGAATACGTCGCCGCCGTGGCGCGCGCCGGCGTGGCCGCCGGATGTGACGGCCTGCTCATCGAAGTGCACCCGCGCCCCGACGAGGCCATGTCCGATGGCGCGCAGTCGCTCAAGCCGGAAAGATTCGCCGCGCTGGTGGCCGAGGTGCGGAAGGTGGCGGAGGCGGTAGGGCGACACTGATGGTTGTTGATTGCCGATTGCTGATTGATGTGCCCCAGTCGGCAATCCGCAATCAGAAATCAGCAATCGTAAATGCCTCTTTCCGAATCTCGTATCACAATCGTCGGTCTCGGACTCATGGGCGGTTCGCTGGCTCTGGCGTTGCGGGGCCGCTGTGCGAGAATGGTCGGAGTTGACCGCGACCCGGTCGCCGTCGAACTGGCGCGCGGCGCGGTGGACTTTAGCACGCCCGACCTCGCGTCGGGCCTCCGCGATTGTAACCTGATCGTCCTCGCCACTCCCGTTCGGTCGATTCTCTCTCTCCTCTCCGCTCTTCAATCCCTCATTCCCGATCCCCAGCCTCCGACCTCCAACCTCCGACTTCCAATCTCTGTATTAGACCTCGGCTCCACCAAAGCCTCTATCGTCTCTGCAATGGACTCGCTCCCGCCGCCTTTCGATCCCATCGGCGGTCATCCAATGTGCGGACGGGAGGTCGCCGGTTTCGCGCACGCCGACGCCGATTTGTACCGCGGGCGCACTTTCGTGCTGGTGCCCCTCGCTCGAACGTCGAAGCGGACTCGCGTACTCGCTGGGGAGCTGGTCGCCGCGATTGGCGCAAACGCGGTGGAACTGGCGGCGGCGCGGCACGACGCGTTGACCGCCATCACCAGTCACCTGCCGTACGCCGCCGCCGTTGCGCTGATGCAAGCCGCTTTGTCGTCGAACGACGATCGATTGTGGGATATGACGGCCTCGGGCTTCCGCGACACGTCGCGTCTCGCCGCCAGCGACCCGACGATGATGGTGGACATTCTGATCACGAATCGCGCGGCGATCCTGGACGCCCTCGCTCGTTACCGCACAGAACTCGACTCGCTCATCGCGTTGATCGACCGCGCCGACCCCGAGGCTCTGAGCGACGCGGTTTCGCCCGCGCAGGCCAAGCGAAGCCGGATGTTCAAGTAATGCTCCCTGACCCCTATCCCGTAACCCCCATTCGTCATT
>JACQED010000232.1 GCA_016200785.1 Chloroflexota bacterium | reverse complement strand
GAACTTGGCGCGGGCACGGGCGCGCTGGGCGGAACCGCTGTCGGCGACGTCGTGCCGCCGGTGGACGGCGTGGTCGTCGTCCCGCTCGATCCGGGGATGACCAGCCTTTGCCCGACGAAGATGATGTTGGTTCTGAGTCCGTTCGCCGCCTTGAGCGCGTCAACGGTGATGCCGTTGCGCCGGGAGATGCCGTACAGCGTGTCGCCGCGCTTGACGATGTACGTGCCGCCGGTCGTGCCGCCCGAACTGCCGCCGCTCGACCCGCCGCTGACGCCGGGAATGATCAGCCTTTGCCCAACAAAGATGAAATTCGCGTTCTTGAGATTGTTTGCCCTGATGATCGCGTCCATCGTCACGCCGAACTTGAGCGCGATCCGATACAGGGTGTCGCCCGGCTGAACGACGTAGGTCACGTCGCGCGCCGCCCTGCGAAGGTATTTCCAAAAAGACCACTTATATGATATTCTCTCAGTGCGCTTATCTGCTCGGAGGCAAACCATGCCCGCCAGTATCCCCATCACGCTAATTCGCGAAACCGAGCCGGCACACACCCGTATCGCCGAGAACATTCTCCAGACCATCGGCCATACGCCCATGGTGCGGTTGAACCGGGTGAGCCAGGGATTGCGCTGTGTCCTCGCCGCCAAGCTTGAGTTCTTGAATCCGGGCGGGTCGGTCAAAGATCGCATCGCCCTCGGCATGATCGAAGAAGCCGAGATGTCGGGCAGGGTGAGGCCGGGGGGCACCATTGTCGAAGCGACCTCCGGCAACACCGGCATCGGGCTGGCGGTGGCCTGCGCCATCAAAGGCTACAAGGCCGTCTTCGTCATGCCCGATAAGATGAGTCAGGAGAAGATCAGGCTCCTGCGCGCGTTCGGCGCGCGTGTCATCATCACGCCCACCGCCGTCGCGCCTGATGACCCGCGCTCGTATTATTCCGTGTCGCGCCAGATCGTCGCCGATACGCCGAACTCGGTCCTTGCCGACCAATATCACAACCCGATGAATCCGCAGGCTCACTATGAGACGACCGGCCCGGAAATCTGGGAGCAGACGGGCGGGTGCGTGACCGATGTTGTGTGTGGCATGGGCACCGGCGGCACGATCACCGGTGTGGCGCGCTTCCTCAAAGAACGCAACCCGCGCGTTAAGATGGTCGGCATTGACCCGGTTGGATCGCTGCTCTACGAAACCTGGCGGCTCGGCCATATCCCCGAAGACCCGCATCCGAAAACCTACAAGATCGAGGGCATCGGCGAGGATTTTCTGCCGACCGCGCTCGACCTGTCGCTGGTGGACGAAGTGATCCAAATCGGCGACAAGGAGTCGTTCTTGATGACTCGGCGGCTGGTGCGCGAGGAGGGAATCTTCTGCGGTGGCTCGTCGGGCACGGCAGTCGCCGGCGCGCTTCACTTCGCGCGCGATCTTGGCCCCGACCGGCTGGTCGTCGTCATCCTGCCCGACTCGGGTTCCCGTTATCTGTCGAAAGTTTTCGACGACGAGTGGATGCGCGAGAACGGCTTCCTCGAATCCACGTGGGTCGCCACCCGCGCGGCAGACGTGCTGGCGGGCAAGGCCGTGCGCGAGGTGTACACCGCGCGGGCCACCGACCGCATGACGGACGTGATCGCGCTGATGAAACAGCGTGACGTGTCGCAGTTGCCCATCGTCGGCGAGACCGGCGACCTCGAGGGGCAGGTGAGCGAAGTTGACCTGCTCAATCATCTCCTCCGCGCCAATCATCACCGCGATCCCGACGAATCGATCGAGGCGATCGTCAACCGGCAAGTCGTGACCATCGGGTCCGACACGCCGCTGGAGGCCGTCATGGCCGCCGTCGCTTCCGGCCAGGCCGCCATCGTCGTCGAAGAGCGAAAGGTCGTGGGCATTTTGACCAAGATAGATATACTCGACTACTTGTCGGCGAAAACTAAATAGCAACTCCAAACTTCAAATCCCCAAATCTCCCGTTTGAAGTTTGGACTTTGGAGTTTGAAATATGCCCTACTCACTCCCCATCCCGACATCGCTGACCGCGGAAATTCCCCGGCTGGAGATTGTGCCGACCGAGTCGCTGGTCGTCCACGAGCAAAATGACAATCAGCGCACCGGCCCGCTGGTTGCCCGTCTGGAGGCCGAAGGGATGATCAAGAACCCGCCGATCATCGCCTCCATGGGCGAGGACGATCCGCGTTACGTCGTGCTCGACGGCGCGAACCGGACGACGGCGTTGTCGCAGATGGGCTATCCCCATGCGCTGGCGCAGGTGGTGGACTATGAAAGCGAGGCAGAGGTCAATCTGGCCACGTGGCATCACGTCGTCGCCGGCATGGATGCCGAGACTTTCACCGGGATGCTGGCGACGGTGGAGGGGCTGGAGTATCGCCCGACGGACTACAACCGCGCGCGCGCGGCGCTGGCCCGGCGCGAACTCGTGTCGTACATCGTCAGCGCGAGCGGGATGGTCTTCGCCGTCCGCGGCGGGAGCGACTTGCACTCGCGCTGTTTATTGCTCAACCAAATGGTCGACTCTTACAAAGAGCACGGGCGCATCTACCGCAGCGCGACCGATCACGTTGCCCAGGTGCGTAACTTGTACGAAGACCTCACTGCGCTCGTCGTGTTTCCGCATCACGAACCAGCCGAGATTCTCGAATTGGCCCGTGTCTCCGCGAAACTTCCCGCAGGCATCACGCGCCACATCATCAACCGCCGCGCCCTGCGCGTCAATTACCCGCTGGCCGAACTGAAGGCCGACCGCCCGATTGAGGAAAAGCGCGAGCGCCTGAACGAGTGGATCAAGGCGAAACTGGCGGCGAAGGAGATTCGGTACTATCCGGAATCCACGTATTTGTTCGACGAATGATGAATAAGACCTTCGGGGTCTCCCAGACCCCGAAGGTCTGTTGTCTTCGCGCCCCTTAATGAACTTCGTGGTCAATTACATCGCCTGCTTGGTCGCCTGCGGGCCGAGTGAGGCGTATAGCGCCCACGCCCCGACGACCAAGTGCAGGATGTTGTCTGCCGGGTTTTCGAGATTGGCGACGCCGAACGTGTTAGGCACCGGCGCGCTTGACACCACGAAGCCGTAAATCCCGAAGAAGACCGCAATCACGCCGACCAGCACCACGATCCACTTGTAGAACGGCATGAGCGCGGCGTTGAGGCCGGGGACAAACACCGCTGCCAGCGCGACGACGCCGAGGACGATGTGCGCCACGTTCTCGCCGGTGTCGAGCCAGAAGAAACTGTTGGGCTGGTTGAGGGCGACGAGGCCCAGCACGCCCAGCACCAGCAAGACGATGCCCCCGATGGTGAGGAACTGTTTGGGATTCATTTGCTTTTCTCCTTTGGCGCTTGGTTGCTACGAACAGTGCGACGTGAAAAGTCCGCTCAAGTCACTGCTATTGCATCACCTCCTACACTGACTCTACGCACAAGGGCCGACCTCACATTTCTCCGGCTGGCCGACGTCAGAACAGATCGGGCGAGAAATATATTCCAATGCCGGGCGGGGGGCAACAGGCGATTGTCCTCTCATCGGGTTCAGGCTATACTAACCGCCGAGGACGTGGTTTACCATGGAGTTTCTAGATGACGTGGCAAATTGACGGCGCATTGTATCCCGACACAGACCCGCCGAATCACCTTCCAACTATAGCGGATCAGGTGGACTACATTGCCCGATTGTGTGCCGCGTGGGATTTTGGCCTCTTGCCCGACTGGGAGACCATCGAGGAAATCCGCCGCGCGGCTTGGCT
>JACQED010000231.1 GCA_016200785.1 Chloroflexota bacterium | reverse complement strand
TCATCGGGTTGAATCGCCCCGCGCCCCGGCTCCTGCGCGAAGTGCCAATGAGCACCGCCACCGTGACGCACGACACACTGGCCCTGGCTGCCGCCGAGAATCTATCAATCGCTCAATTGCCAACGTGGTACGACGTGGACACCGTCGCGGAACTCGACCGTCTGCGCGTCCAACTCAGTCTGCACCAGAACGGCCAGGCGATCCATACCCGTAAGTTCCTTACCCTCCCCTCTCCCTTTGGGAGAGGGGCCAGGGGTGAGGGGGGCGAGGGGGGTAAGGCTTGAACCTCGCCGTCGTCATTCCCGCGCTCAACGAAGCCGAATGCCTGCCGCGCCTCATCGCCGCGATCCCGCGCCTGCCCGGCGACGAAGTGGACGTGATCGTGGTGGATAACGGCTCGACCGACACCACCGCCGAGACGGCGCGGAAGTCGGGCGCGCGAGTGGTGACCGAGCCGCGCCGGGGATACGGCTTTGCCTGCGCCGCCGGCTTCGGCGCGATCGACGGCGCGGAGGTCGTCGTCTTCCTCGACGGCGACTACAGTTTCGATCCGGCTGAAATGCCCGGCCTGCTCGCGCCTCTCCGTGAGGGCCGCGCCGATATGGTTTTGGGTTCGCGATTGCTGAGGGAGAAACGCGCCTCGATGTTGCCGCACCAACACTTCGGCAACTGGCTCACGGCGCAAATCATGCGGCAACTCTACGGCCTGCGCCTGACCGACCTCGGCCCGTATCGCGCCGTGCGCGCCGACCTGCTGGCATCGCTAGACATGCGCGAGATGACCTTTGGCTGGCCCACGGAGATGATCGTCAAGGCCGCCCGCCGCCGCGCCCGGATCGTCGAAATGCCGGTGAGTCATCACCCGCGCCTCGCCGGCAAGTCCAAAGTGAGCGGAACTCTGCGCGGATCGCTGCTGGCGAGCTACTTCATTTTGCGGACGACGTTCAGGTACGCTGTGAGGAGCGCTCCGAAGCCCCTTCGGGAAAACGACGCACGTTGACCGGCGAGCCGTTCGGCCTGATGTGCGCCTGGCTGGCGTATCCGTATTTCGAGGAGACGATGGGTGAGACTAAGAGGAAGGCGGAGGCAAGAAGGATGAGAAGCCCCGAGGACTGAACTACAATCCCAACATGCGTCTCATCTCGGCATCAAGTGTCTGCAGGTAGTTGTCTTCCAGACGGCCAATGACTCTGTCGAGGCGCCCATGGCCAACTGCCCGCAACTGGAAAACTAAAACCGCAGATGGGGCAGTCAAGCCATTGACGGGCGAGGGTTCTACTCTGAACGTGTGCGGAAATCGCAAGGCAGACAATTGCGAAGTTATGGGTACAACCATCGTCATCGGGTTGTTTGTCGCAGAAGCATCAGACAACACTAAGATCGCCGGTCTGCGACCCGCCTGCTCTGGCCCGCTGCCGCCAATCGGGGGAGGCAGATTGACGTACACCACGTCACCCCGGCGCATCCCCTAACCATCCAATCCCAATTCGAAGTTTGCCACATCCTCGTCGCTGGCGGCTTCCCAGGCATCCATTTCCGCCTTGAGCATCGGGGAAATACTGAGAGGCGCAGCGTCCATAACATGGAATGTCAAATAGATGCTCTCTATGAGCTGGCCGCGCAAGATCGAACCATCGAAATGGAAAACGTAATGACTGGCTGGCGGTTGCCCCCACGTGTTTACCCAATATTCAGAGGTCATATAGGGTGAGGCAACGCTTCTAACCCCTGGCGAGCGACTGTCGAGCGCGATCGGCGGCGTTCCGAATACTATCATTGCCCCTCCATCACGAATTCGACAACATTCTTCCCGATGTAACCATCCACCTGCTCCAGCCGGGCTCTTGGATCCAGTGGAGTGCCGGGTTGGGCCGGACGGGGCCAGGTGAATTGTGTTTCGAGAAAAATCTTTCTGGTGTTCGGCAGATAAGACTCTATCTTCACTTCAATTTGGGGCGCTGTTTCATCCTCCGGCATCGGAGGCATGACCAACCGAAGCCCC
>JACQED010000226.1 GCA_016200785.1 Chloroflexota bacterium | reverse complement strand
GCTTGTCGCAAATACCGCGCAGGCCCTGCAAGTAACCGTCCGGCGGGATGATGACGCCGTTCGTGCCGGTTACGGTTTCGAGGAAGATCGCCGCGATAGTGTGCGGCCCCTCGTACATGATAATCTCTTCGATCTGGTCGAGGCATTTGCGGGCGAAAATCACATCGCTGTCGCCTTCCTGGTACAACGAACTGCGATACTTGTACGGGTCGAAGAACCGGATCACGCCGGGGATGCCCGGCTCGTTGGCCCAGCGGCGATGGTCGCCGGTGAGCGTGATCGACCCGGCGGTCGCACCGTGGTACGAGCGGTAACGGGTCATTATTTTTTGTCGCCCCGTGAAAGCCCGCGCCATTTTGATCGCGCTCTCGTTGGCTTCCGCCCCACCCAGCGTGAAGAAGAAGCGTTTGAGATCGCCGGGAGTCACTTCGGCCAATTCCCTGCCGATCTCTGCTCGCACCTTGCTGGCCATGCTCGGCCCGGCGTAGGCCAGTTCTTCGGCCTGCGCTTTGATGGCGTCGATCACGCGCTGGTCGCCGTGCCCGATGTTGACGCACATCAACTGCGAATTCAGGTCAAAGTAGCGCTTGCCGTTGGCGTCCCAGAAGTACACGCCTTTGGCCTTGGACATCGGGATGGGATTAACCGCGTCCTGTGCCGACCACGAGAAAAATGAGTGCTCTTTGGTCAGTGTGACAATTTCTTCGGCGGTGAGAGGTGGGACTGTCATGGAAGATTAGCCTCCTGAGGAAAAAGGGAACTGTGGGAAACGAAGGAACTTGGGGAAGCAGGCGCGCAAGATGGAGTCAATTGCCATAAGGTCACATTTGCATCCGAGGCTTGGCCGTCGGGTGAGAAGAACGGGAGATTCGCATTCCAGATCGCTGTTGGACACAGGCGCTTGCGCGCCCAGTCGAGCGGCGCGTCCATTTCCTCGCCGTCCCTTAGCAGATACACGGGGCGACCGGCTGAATCCATCGCGCCCAGGAATTTGTCGAACTCGGTCTCCGTCCAATACGCCGGGCGGAATGCCTCGCGGCCAGCGTAAAGATCAACCGCGCCGCTGTTGAGCGAACTGCCGATCACGCCGTCTGGTGGAACGACTTGCGCCATTTTCTCGACGGCGCTGCGCTGATCCGAGTTGAGGTAGCCGAACGTCGAGAATTGGCCGCCGAACGGCAGACGCAGAGTCAGGCGCGAACGTGCGCCGAGGGCTAAGGCGGGCAATATGATCAGGAGCGCCGGAGCGAGGCCGAACCGTCCGTTCGTCGGCCACCAGCGCCGCACCCAGGCCACGATCCCGAAGGCAGTCACACCGGCAAAGGCCGGCATCGCCGACAGGATTCCCCGAAGGCGCAAGACACTGTACGGCAGGTGAAACAGAATCAGCGTCGCCACCCACATAACCCACAGCGCAAGCGCGGGCCGCTCGCTTCGCCACAACGCCCAGGCTCCACCGGCGAGAAACGGAAGCAGATAGAAATATTCGTTGGTGCGTGAGAATTCCACCACCAGTCCACGCGCGATCGGCACGACGTTCGCCAGCGCGAAGTTTGCCAATTCCTCCGACTCGGGAATGAACGGCGAGCCGAAGGCGATCCGATGATACCACAGGTCGGGCACGGCGAGGACGGCAGCGGCGAGCGCCGCGGGCAGGAACCATCGCCATCTTTCGCGCGGAGGGCCGAACAGACGCGCGGCCGCGATCATCGGCGCGATCATGAGCAATTGAGTGTGACGGACGAGGTAGGCCGCGCCGAGGGCGGCCCCGGCCGCGACGCCCCACCCTAGCGCCCTGCGCCGCGCCGCGCGCACCGTCGCCCAAGTCGCGAGGGTCGAGAACATCTGCGCCGGCACGTCCGACATCGGCACGACGGCGAGTTCGATTTGACGCCGAGAAGTGGCGAGGATGAATACAGCGACCGCCGCAAGCCACAGTCGCTCGGAAGTCTCGCGCTCTGGAAAGAGATCGTAGGTCAGCGCGCCCGCCGCCGCCAGCGCGAGCAATCCCAAGAGCGGCGTCGCTGCGAGCAGTCCGCGTTCGCCCGCGAGGCCATAGCCAGCGGCGAGCAACCACGACATTCCCGGCGGCCATACCGATGCGGCCAGCGACTCGCCGGGAGCGGGCAAATGATAGCCAACGTGAACGGTCGGCCAGCTGGCGATGCCGACTTCGACGGCGAGGGGCGCGAGCGGGAAACGATGCAAAAGCGTCCCGTGCTGCACGAGGTCAACGGCCATTTGGGCGTAAGCGCACGGATCGCTGCCGGTGACGCCGTGGGCGGCGCGGCCAAAG
>JACQED010000225.1 GCA_016200785.1 Chloroflexota bacterium | reverse complement strand
AGCCGGCGACGATCGCCACGCCGAGGCCGAAGCCGAGATAGGTCAGCGCCACCTGCCAGCCGACCAGCGCGAACAGCAGTCCGAGGGCGACCTCGTTGACCATCGGCGCGGCGATCAGGAACGAGCAGGTCACCCCGAGCGGCACGCCGGCGGAGACGAAGCCGATGAACATCGGCACCGCCGAGCACGAGCAGAACGGCGTGACGATGCCGAGCATCGCGGCCAGCACGTTGCCGATCCCCTGCCGCTTGCCGCCCAGCAGCGCGCGCGTCCGCTCCGGGCTGAAGAACGTGCGGACGATCAAGATGACGAAGATCATCCCCGACAGGAGCAGAAGAATCTTCGGCACGTCGTAAAGAAAGAACGCGACCGACTCGCCCAGCCGTGATCCCGGCGCGAGGCCGATCAGGTCGTAGGTCAGCCAGCTAGCCAGCGGTTGAATCAGATTATACGCGGCGATCCACAGCACCACCGCCGCCGCCAATGTGAGAGACAGGCGAGCGGTGGGATGATGCGCCGCAAAGCCTGAGAGTGCGACCTTCACTGCGCCTCCAACGCATTCGCCAGCCAGGTGGTGATTTCGGCCTCGGACGGGATGCGCCCGGAGCAGACGAGTTTCTCGTTGACCACCAGCCCCGGCGTGGCGAGGACGGGATAGCGCATGTACTCCGCCGGATCGGTGATCTTCTGCACCTCGGCGTCAAGACCGAGGGTCGCCACCGCCTGGCGGGCAGTAGCCTCTACTTTCTTACAATTCGCGCAACCGGAACCGAGAACTTTGATCGTCAGCACTTCAACCTCCCAGGCCTGAAGGCCTGCCAGACCTGCCAGGTCTCAGGTTCTACGGACATTGGATCACTCCCTGCGCCCACAGACAACCGCCGCAGGTGGGAAAGCCGCTGCCGTAACAATCCTCTTCATTCGTCCGCGAAAGATCACAGCCGCCGCACACGGCGCACGGCGCAAAGTCGAATGCCTGCACCCGCCCGCGAAAGGCGCCATACTCCGGCGCGTTCCACAGGTCCGTCAGATCGCGATCGGCCACGTTGCCGATGACCCAGCGGCGGGAGAATCGCTCGCGCTCGTCGAGATAACTGACGTGGTTGTGCAGCAGCGGCAGGCACGGGCTGAAGGCGCCGTCCCACGCAATCGCCGCCGTGCCGCCCTCGACGAACGGACAACGATCGTTCGATCCTCCGAGATTGACTCCGGCGAAGGCGACAT
The DNA here is from genome assembly GCA_016200785.1 of Chloroflexota bacterium. Lineage (GTDB taxonomy): Bacteria > Chloroflexota > Anaerolineae > Anaerolineales > JACQED01 > JACQED01. The sequence continues at coordinate 7,161 of JACQED010000225.1, read as the reverse complement.
TGCGGCCACTGCGCAGGGCTTGATAGAGCGGCCCGCGCGTGAATTCGTCCATGTCCATCTTGGGCAGATTCAGACTCGGCAACCACGGCGAGGGGAGGAAGGCGATGTCGCTCAACGCGCGGGAGTAGAGTACCTCGGCGCGCATCTCCGCCGTGTAGGGTAGAACGTTCGTCACCATGAAACGCGACGCGCCGAGATGACTGCCCAACCGCAGGACCTCCGGCAGGTCGGACAGGTTGCGTTTCATCGCCACGAAGACGATCCCGATCTCCGGCCGGGGCAACTGCCAGGGCCCCGCGCGGCGCAGTTCGCGGAAACGCTCGACGTTGGCGATCACTTCGGGCAGAGCCGCCCCGAGCCGCACGTCGGCGTAACTCTCCGGCGTCGCCCCGTCAATCGAAACCCACAGCGCGTCGAGCCGGGCGGCGATCATTCGGCGCGAGACAGCTTCGGTAAGCAGAGTCCCGTTGGTGATCAGCTCCACCGCCGAGCCGAGGGCCTTGGCCTGGGCCACCATCTCGACGATGTTCGGGTGCGACAGCGGTTCGCCAAAACCGCCGAAGAAGACGGACGGCGGCGGCGAGAACGCGCGCAAGCCTTCGACGATGCGGGCGAAGGTCGAGGCGGCCATGTCGCCGGCCGCTTCCTCCCACGCATTGCGGATGCAGGTGCGGCAGGCGAGGTTGCACCGGCTGGTCGGCTCGATATACAACTTCTTCAGTTCCAACATCGCAGTCTGTGCAGACGTCGGCGCGGTGGTAGTCTTCATTTCATTTCTCCCCGGCACACTCGGGACAGGAACACGCGCGCCGCGTTCCGACGGCGCGTTTGGTCTCTTCCGGCTGGCCCCCGCAGGCCCGGCGGATCATTCGCAACGCCTCGACCACTTCGGGACAGCAGGCGCGGTAATAGACACGCAGGCCCTCTTTGCGGTCGGCGATGAGTTCCGCCTCGCGGAGGATAGCCAGCTGCTGTGACACGTAAGCCTGGCGCAGCCCCAGCGCCGCTTCGAGGTGGCAGACGCAGTGCTCGCCGTCTTCCAGCAATTCGAGGATTTGCAGGCGCGCCGGATGGGCCAGGGCCTTCAGCAGCGCTGCCTGGGTCTGCAGACGAGTTCGGTGAGACATATTCAGAAATCTGAATATAGAATAGCCCGCTGCGCGGTCTGCCGCGAGTTACGGATGTCACCGCTTCCGGCGTGATCCCTCCTCACCGATGCGGGCAATGCCTGTGAGATTCCACGAGAATCAAAACGGCGAGTCTCTCGGCTCGCCGTTCAACTCCTCCCCCCTTCCCGTGCAACGGGAGAAGGTTTGTGGGCGAGGGCAAGGGGTGAGGGTCAAAACGCCGGCGCGTACGGTCTCATCAACGTCACCACGTCGCCGTCGCGGATGGGCGCGTCGAGGCCGCCGACCAGTTCAAAGAATCTGCCGTTGACGACGAGGCGTGAATACGGTTTGGTAGAGATGCCGTCCGGGTTGAGCAATAGATCGGCTACGTTGTAGGCCTGCGTCAGAGCGGGGAGGAACTCGCGCACTGTGCTGCCCCCGAATTCAAAATCCGCGTGCCCGAACCCAACTCCGCATCACCCAGCGGCGTCGCAAGGCCGTCGAGATGACGGATGTCGCGCCCGTCGAGCACCACTGCCACGTGGCCGGCGAGCGTGCCATCGTCGTGCCAGATCGACGGCGCGAGTCGCGGATAGCGGGCGGTCAACGCACGCAGCGCATCGCCGACAGTTTGCAGATCTGCGTTGTCCAGTCTCACCGATTTCGCTCCGACGGATTGCCGCAAGGTGGCATACAATCGAATCTCCATAGTGCTTTCATTGTATCGCTTTTTGTTTTGACTTTCAACGGCATTGATACTACAATCTTTACAATGACTACCTACAATGACCAACTCAGCCGGTACGTGGCTGATCTGTTCGTGAAAGAGGATGCGGCGCTGCGTGCGGCGCGGGAGGACTCGGTCAAGCACGGCCTGCCGGCAATCAGCATCCAGCCGGAAGAGGGACGCTTTCTGCAATTCGTCGTCCGCGCCTCGGGCGTGAAGAAAGCCGTCGAGATCGGAACGCTCGGCGGCTACTCGGGCATCTGGATCGCGCGCGGCCTCGCGCCGGGCGGCAAACTGATCACACTCGAACAGAGCGAGAAGCACGCCGCCGTTGCCCGCGAACATTTCCTGCGCGCTGGCGTCGGCGACCGCGTCGAGGTTCGCGTCGGCGACGCGCATCAGACACTGCCCAAAGTCGCCGCCGAGGGGCCGTTCGACTTTTGTTTCATGGACGCCGACAAGAGCGGCTACGATGCTTATCTCACCTGGGCGCTGACCAACGTGCGGCCCGGCGGCCTCATCGCCGCGCACAACGCCTTTCGCGGCGGCGACGTGCTGAATAAGCGCGGGCGCGACGCCGACACCGACGCCGTGCGCGCCGCCAACGAACGCTTCGCCCGCGAGCCGCGATTGCTGTCTACGATTTTTCCAGCGGGGGATGGGACGGTGATCGGGGTAGTGGCAGGGTAAGCCTATACCCTCGCAAACTCCGGGGCTTTCCGCAGAACCCGGGGCCTGACGATGCGTGACTTGGCGGGCGCGAGTTTGCCCACATCAATATAGGCGATGGGGCGGTCCGGTTTGTCGTCGGCTTTGCGCGAGGCTTTAGCTAGGCGGATAGTATAGCGGCAGAATTCGGGATCGCGCCGATCCAATAACACAACATGAGCGTTATCTGGAATTCGATCGATAAATTGTGGGTTCTCGATGATGTAGCGCGTGAACTCCGTAACCAGTTCCTCGTGTTTCATCGCATAGATTTTTCTCATTTTTCCATTTCCCGTTCGTAAGCCGTGCGGTACTTTCGCCAGTTTTCCTTGATGTCATTTTGACCCAGTGTCAGAACCTGTGAATTGGTCAGACCCGGAAATCTCGTCTTGGTCTCTGATTTTCCCGGATGCATGGTGTCCTGATGAGGAAAGCCGTGAGCGGTGTCGAAGCGGATGATAGCAACCCACTTCCCTTGAATCTTCGCTTCATACTGAATGCTAAAGAGGACGACCCGACCCTTCGCCGTTCTGCATTCAAAACGGTAACGATCGTTTTCACTATCTTCAAGTCCAACCGTGAATAGTTTTTCCCCCACTATGACTGTCTCTGGTTGTCAGAATGCAGATATTATACCGTCAAAATCCGATCTCGCAAATTGAAATGCCGCCGTCTGGACTCCGAACGGTAGGACGTGACGAGTACACTGGCCCTCATTTTCAACAACGGGAGTGACCGACATGACGAACCTTCTCTTCCTCGCAACCGCGAACGGTGTCATCGCCTGCGAACTCAACGGTGGCAACTGGCGCGAAACCCACCGCGGCCTGGCCGCCCAAAACGTCACGAGCGTCACTGCCCGTGGGGCTGTAATACTCGCCGGCACGACCGACGGCGTCTTTCGCTCCGACGACCTCGGGCGCACGTGGCACGAGGCGAGCATCGGCCTCACCGCACGGCACGTTCGCTGGCTGTCTCACCCTCCGGCTACTCCTGACCTCGTGTTCGCCGGCACGGAACCGGCGAGTATTTTTGTGTCGCACGATAAGGGCGGGAGTTGGCGCGAGTGCCCTGAAGTGGCAAGCCTGCGCGACCGGCACCAATGGTTCCTTCCTTATTCGCCCGAGGCCGGGTGTATTCGCGGCTTTGCCTTTCACGGCCAGCGCGGATATGCGGCGGCGGAGGTCGGCGGCGCGCTGAGATCGGACGACGGCGGCGAACGCTGGCGGCTGGCCGATGGCAGTGATGGCCGGCCCAACTTCGCCGGCCCGCCGGAGGCCTTCGTTCATCCCGACGTTCACTCCATTGAAGTTCATCCTTCATCGCCCGATCTCGTCTTCGCGCCGACGGGCGGCGGATTCTATCGCTCGACCGATGGAGGGGCAACGTGGGAGTATCTCTACGACTGTTACTGCCGCGCGATGTGGCTCGATCCGAACGACGCGGCTCACCTGATCCTCGGCCCCGCCGACTCGGTAGACTCGAACGGGCGCATCGAAGAAACGCGCGACGGGGGCCGCACGTGGACTCGGGCCTCGGCCGGACTCAAAGTTCCGTGGCGCAGACACATGGTCGAGCGTTTCGCTCAGGCCGGCGATGAACTGCTGGCTGTGCTCTCGAACGGCGAACTCATCGCCGCCCCGCTGGCGACTCTCGAATGGCGGCGCGTCCTGCTGGAAGTGGAGGCGATCAACAGCATCGCAGTGATGGGTGACCCGTCGTCCCTCAATTTCGCAACGGCGACGGCGTAGCGATCGGCCTCGCGCCGTTCGGACTTTTTTCGAGGCCGGTGGTAATTGCCTCTCCGCCCGGCCCACTCTCGCCCATCTGTTGCTTGATGGCAACCGAGAGACGGCGAATGCCCTCGACGATCCTCTCCGGTTGTGCGTTCGAGAAATTCAATCGAAAGTAACGGCAACCCTCGTCGCCAGCGGCGAAGAAGGCGTCGCCGGGCACGAAGGCGACGTTTTCACGAATGGCCGCTTCCAGCAAGCGGTGAGAGTCCATCCCCTCCGGCAAATGTACCCACAGGAACAAGCCGCCCGCCGGGCGCGTCCACTTCACTTCCGCCGGGAAAAATTCCTCCAGTGCATCCAGCATCACGTTGCGCCGCTCGCGGTAGACCTCGCGAATCCGCCGGACGTGCTCGTTGAGGAAACCGCCGCGCGCCGCTTCGTAGGCCACCATCTGGATGAAGGTGCTGGTGTGCAGGTCGGCGCCCTGCTTGAGTTGCACGAGCTTGGTGATGACGTCGGGCGGGGCGACGATCCAACCGAGGCGCAGGCCGGGCGCGAGCGTTTTGGAGAAAGTGCTGAGGTAGATCACGTTGCCGAGGTGGTAGCCGCTGTCGCGCCGCAGATTCTCGCGATCGAGCACCAGCAGGGGTGTGATGTGCTCGCCCTCGTATCGCAGTTGCCCGTAGGGATCGTCTTCGACGATCGGGATGCCGTACTTGTCGGCCAGCGCAACCAGCGCCTCCCGGCGCTCGAGCGACAGGGTGGTGCCGCCGGGGTTCTGGAAGTTCGGCAGGACATACATGAATTTCGGTCCGGCGCGCAAGGCCTCGTCGAGATACTCGATCTGCAGACCGTCGTCGTCCGTCGGGACGCTCACGTAGTCCGCGCCGAAAACGTTGAAGGCTTGCAGTGCGCCGAGGTAGGTGGGGGCTTCGACCAGCACGCGATCGCCCCGATTGATCAGCAATTTCGCGATCAGGTCGAGCGCCTGCTGTGAGCCGGCCGTGATCAGAACGTTCTCCGGCCCGGCCAGGATTCCGTAGCGCGCCATGTGCCGGGCGATCATTTCCCTCAGCGGAGGATAGCCTTCGGTCGTGCTGTATTGCAGAGCCGCGCGCCCCGTTGCCGCGTCGGCGAGAACGCGATGGCAAGCCGCCTCAAACTGCTCGATGGGAAATATTTCCGGAGCAGGCAATCCGCCGGCGAACGAGATCACTTCCGGGCGCTGCGTGAGTTTCAGGAGTTCGCGAATGGTTGAACTCGTCAAGGTCTTGGTGCGCTGAGCGTAGCGGTGAGACCACGGGGTTGTCATTTGGGCAGACTCCTCTCCAGTTTAGTGTAGTCTCCGACCCGGCCCGCCGTAGTGTCGTTCATCCGCGTGAAAGGGCTGATGTTCGTCACTATCAAGCCGAGGGCGAGGTGTGTATTCTAGGGGCGTAGAGTCCCAATCGGGGGGGAATAGTAGACTCTGGAGGAACACATGTTCAAGAAGATCCTCGTCACGCTCGACGGATCGGAATTCTCCGAGCGAGCGTTGAAGCCGGCATTCCAGATTGCCGAGAAATTCGACAGTGAGGTCACCCTGCTGCGTGTGGCGATGGCTCAGCAATACGTCACGATGCCTGCCGGCACGGGGACGCTGTATCCCGATCCCGCGCTGGAGCGCGACCGCGAGGAAGCCGAAGCCTATTTGCGCGCGATCAAGACCCAGTGGCTGGCGGCGCGCGTATCCGTCCATACCGAAATCATCGCCGGCTTGCCGGCCGAGATGATCCTGGACGTGGCCGATGTAGATGGAATCGACCTGATCGTGATGTCCACTCACGGGCGATCCGGCCTCAGCCGCTTGCTGTACGGCAGCGTAGCCGAATCGGTCCTGCGCGGCGCGCAGGTTCCGGTGTTGTTGATCCCGATCAAGCATTAGGGCGAATCGTCGCCCGCGTTCGACAGGAGTTCAAAATGAAACGCAATCTCGTAAGCGACTGGATGACGCCTGACCCGATCACCGTCGCCAGCAACACGCCACTCCCCGACGCCCATAAGTTGATGACCGATTACAAGATCCGCCGTCTGCCGGTGGTTGACGACGGTGAGTTGGTCGGCATCGTCACGCTCGGCGACGTTCGCGGGGCCGAAGCCTCGGAAGCGACCAGCCTGAGCATTTACGAATTGCATTACCTGCTGGCCAAACTCACGGTGGGCAAGATCATGCACAAGCCGGTGATCACCGCGAGTCCCGAGGCGACCGTCGCCGAGGCGGCTGGCCTGATGCTCGAGCACAAAATCGCCGGCCTGCCGGTCGTCGAGGGCGGCCGGGTGATCGGCATCCTCACCGAGTCCGATATCTTCCGCGTCGTCGCCGAGACGTGGCAGAAGAATCCTGAAACGATTGAGGCCGTCAACTGGCATTGAGACCCGGCACTGGCATGAAATCCGGTTCGACTGTCCGAACGATCTGCCCGTACTGCGGCGTTGGATGCACGCTCGTTCTGCATCTGCAGGGCGACTACATCGTAAAGGTCGCCTCGGACTACGCCAGCCCGGTCAATCACGGCAACCTGTGCGTCAAGGGCCGTTTCGGGATGGAATTCGTGAATCATCCCGACCGGCTCAGAACGCCTCTGATCCGGCGCAACGGCGAGCTGACGCCCGCGACGTGGGACGAAGCGCTGGACTGGATCGTCGATCGCTTCGCGACCATCGCCCGCGAGTCCGGGCCGGACGCGCTGGGCTTTCTGGCTTCGGCCAAGTGCACCAACGAAGAGAACTATCTCTTTCAAAAGCTCGCCCGTTCGGTCGTCGGCACGCATAACGTAGATCACTGCGCCCGGCTTTGACACTCGGCCACCGTCACCGGTCTGGTGACAGCCTTCGGCAGTGG
>JACQED010000224.1 GCA_016200785.1 Chloroflexota bacterium | reverse complement strand
CCGGCGTCGCCGGCCCCACGTGCGCCACCAGCCGTGACAGCCCGAAATCGCAGGCTGCGACGGTGGACTTGGCCAGTCCCAGCCCCTTGCACTCTTTCAGATAATTCTCTACAGCGAATTCCCAACGCAGGTGTCACCGCACTTAAGCGTGGTCAACTGGCCCAGTGTTGAGCCAGTTGGATCATGGCAAACGAAGGCCGGCCGCGTTGCTTGGGTGGTTTCCAGCGGGGTGGCGGGACTTTGAAAGCGAACAACTCCGCGGTTGTCCATTGATGGTCCGTCAAGTCAGCCGCGAGAGCGGGTGTGGGCTGTACCCACCGATGACCGAAAGAACCGACGGACAACTTCAAGCGCAGACGATGATGGAAATCGCAGAAATTGTAGCAACAGCCTACGAGGTCCATGCCAGCCGTCAAAGTTTCGGAGCGGCGCGCCAAGGTGCACGTGCGGCGAACCAGAGGGTTCAAGCGCTGGCGGAAGGTGGCGTTGAGCCTTTCATAAAGGCCGTGTTGATCACGCCTTTCCCCTGCGTCGCTGTGAGCAAGCGTTCCACCATTTCTTGGCCGCCTTGCACCATACGCCGCTAACCGTCAAGAGGCCTTCAACGCGCTGCTTGACGGCCTGCACGATGGCGATCTCCGGCCAAGCAACCATCTTGCCGCGACCTGTTTCGCCTCGTCGCCGTGGCCGTGGGCTACGAAAGGCGTGGCGAAAAGCGGTCACGTAACTGGCGAGACCATCGACCGCCAGCGCCAACGGACGACACCGAGCCACGGCGCGAACTTTGTCCACCAGGGCTTGGATCAAATCCAAATCTCGTTTGCGGCTGACGACGCCAGCCAGCCACAGACGGGTATAGACGGTCATGGCTAACGCCATCCAGTAGGTCCCTGTCTGGGTTTTGACCTTGATTTCATCTGCTTGGACTTGTTGTAAGTCCTGTTGACTATTCTCGACCAGAGGCTCATGGACACTTTGGCAATGTTTGCCGGCGCGTTTGTGCCAAGCGCTCACCGTGCGTTCATCCAGACCGAAGGCTTTGACCATCGCCTGAACGGGACAGCCATAGGCCCGCCACGTGATCACTTGTAAGACCAGGCTCGGGTCGTTGCGCCAGCGGTAGAAGATAGTCCCCTTCCCAGGGTGGTCGTGAAGGTTTGTTGGCAAACCGCGCACCGATACCGCTTGTCGGTTTGGCTATGCACCTGAAGGTTCCCTGTGCCAGTTTGACCTCTTGCCGGACAGCCCAGATTCGGACACGCGAAGCGTATCGCTGGTGGGTTCATTGGCTGCCCTCGCGGATGTGGAAGTCCCAAGAGTCTGCTGATGAACCCCATTTTTTACAAGTCTGGAGACCCCACCACGCTTAAGTGGGGTGATACCTGCGTTGGGAATTCGCTGTAATTGACATCCAACGGGATCAAAAAACGCCCTCGGCTCGAGGGCGCTTTTGATCCTGAGATAATCTGGCTGGGGGACGAGGATTCGAACCTCGGCTCACGGATCCAGAGTCCGCTGTTCTACCACTAAACTATCCCCCAGAGCGCGCGAATTCTACCACAGCCATAATCAGCTGTCTACGCCGGCAGAAAGAAGAAACCCAAGCCCAGAATCACATACACCGCCAGCAACTGTGCGCCTTCCAGCCAGTTCGATTCGCCGTCCGCGCTGACGAGCGACGCCACCAGCACGCCGGCCACGAGTGCGATGAGTTCGAAACGGTTGAAGACCAGATTGAGTTCGTGCCCGAAGAACAAGCTCACAAAGACCAGCAACGGCGCGACGAACATGGCGATTTGCAGGCTGGAGCCCACCGAGATTTCCAGGCTCAAATCCATGTTGTCCTTCAACGCCACTTGCAGGCCGACCATATGCTCGGCCACATTGCCGATGATCGGGATGAGGACGATGCCGAGGAAAAATTCGGTAAGGTGAAACTGTTGGACAACCGACTCGACCGAATGCACGATGATCTCGCTCAACCAGACGGTAGCGATCGTCGAAAACGCCATGACAACCAAGGCCCAGCGCAATGAGCGGTGCGGCTCGACCGCTTCCGCCGATGGACGCACCAGCGGGCTGTCGGCCGCCCGAAACGAATAGACGATGCCCAGTGCATACAACACGATCATTACACCCGACACGCCGAGGCTGAGTTCTTCGATTTGCGGCGAGGCCGTTGTTCCGAGCGCATGGGCAAACAGCGCCGGGACGCAGATGGCGATGACCGCGAGGATCAGCATCGTCGCATTCATGCCGGCCCTGGCCCGGCTGAAGCGTTGTGTGCCGTTCTTCAAGCCGCCGCCGAGCATACTCATGCCCATGACCAACAGCAAGTTACCGAGGATCGATCCCGTAATTGACGCCTTCACCAACTCGATCAATCCGGCGCGGATAGCGACGATGGTGATGATCAATTCGGCGGCGTTGCCCAGCGTCGCGTTGAGCAGGCCGCCGACCTTCGGGCCGGTGCGCGCGGCCAGCACCTCGGTCGACTCGCCGATCAGCCCGGCCAGCGGAATCACGGCGATGGAGCCAGTGACGAAGTTCAGCGCCGGGTTCCAGCCAAGAATTGATCCCAGGATAGCCATTGGGATGAAAACGAGGAGGTAGTTGAGGGAGAGCGTCATTCGCTTGGCGTCCTTGCGTTAGACCTAACCCACAAAGAGATCGGACGGCGCGCTTCGTGGCACGAGCACCCTCAACGCGAGAGGCGCGACCTCGATGGTCACCGGCGTCGGGCTGTCCAACAACTCTCCATCGGCCTGAACGGGCACGGGGCGTTCGGCGGTGATTGTGATTCGCCGAAGGGTACGATGTTTGATGCGCGGGTGGTCAACGTGCCGCCCGCGACGGAGTTCTCGCGCCAGCGCCAGCGATTCCAGGTAGCCTTGTCCTTCAAAAGCCCACAACTCAAGCAGGCCATCATCTAATTTTGCGCCCGGGCTCCCGTTGAACACGCCCCCGGCGTAGATGCGATTGTTGCCTATTAGCACCAGCAACATGTGTCCCGCAATCGCCTCGCCGTCCACTTCAAGTTGCATTTCGGCCCCCTGCCAGTCTATCGCGGCAACGAACGACGCCATGATGTAATACGCCATGCCCAACTGTTTGCGCAAACCGGCGCGCGGCTCGACGCGCGACACGATATGGGCGTCCAGTCCGACACCGGCCCAGAGTAGATAATGGCGCGTGCCGGCACGCGCCATATCCACCGGGCGGACGACCGACTCCGCCAACACGCGGGCGACTCGCGCCAGGCCCTCCGGCCCGCTGTCCATTGAAAGAGGCAGACACAGTTCGCGCGCCCACACGTTTGACGTGCCCACAGGCAGGACGCCGAGCGCCGTGCTCGTTCCGGCGAGGCTGTCGGCGGCCTGGCCGAGCGTCCCGTCGCCGCCGGCGACGATCACCGCGTCGAAGCCCGTTTCCGCCGCGTGGCGCGCAAGGCGCGTGGCGTCGCCGTGCGAATGCGTCCCCTCAATCTCCACCTCCCAGCCCAGCCCGCGCCACCAATTGGCGGCGCATTCGGCCAACGCGCGCACCGGCAGACGACCCGCCCGTGGATTGTAAATGACGAGTGTTCTCAAAGCGGGCGGGATTATATCCGAATCGCCTCGCTCGGCCAATTTTGCATATCGCGCGAAAATGAGTACAATGGCGGCCAGCCAACATGGACGCTATCCTCAATCACCGCTACAAACTGATCGAACAGGTCGGCACGGGGGGCATGGCGCTCGTCTACCAGGCCCAGGACCTCTCGCTGGGCCGCCTCGTGGCGGTAAAAGTCCTCCGCGACAACCTGACGACCACCGGCGACTTCATCACGCGCTTTCAAAACGAAGCGCGGGCGGCGGCGAACCTCACCCACCCAAACATCGTCACGGTTCACGACTTCGGCCGCGACGGCACGCGCTCCTACATCGTGATGGAATACGTCGAGGGCGACAACTTGAAATCGGTGATCCGCGCCCACGCGCCGCTGACGCTCGATCGGGCCATCGACCTGACGATTCAGATTTGCGCCGGGGTGGGATACGCGCACCGCGCCGGCCTGGTGCACTGCGACATCAAGCCGCAGAATATACTGGTGACCTCCGAAGGCCGTGTGAAAGTGACCGACTTCGGCATCGCCCGCGCGTTCGCGACGGCCGCCGCCCTTGAGAACACCGACACGGTGTGGGGCAGTCCGCAGTATTTCTCGCCGGAGCAGGCCGCCGGCGAGCCCCCCACCCCGGCCTCCGACGTGTATTCGATTGGCATTGTGCTTTTCGAATTGCTGGCCGGGCGACTGCCCTTCATCGCGCAGAACCCGCAGCAACTGGCGATGATGCACATTCGCGACGAGCCGCCGCGCCTCACGCTCTTCAACCCGAATGTGCCGGAGACGGTCGAGCGTATTGTGAATAAGGTGCTGGCGAAAGAGCCGGCGGCGCGCTACCGCACCGCCGATCACCTCGGCCGAATTCTCGTCTCGTACCGCGAACAGGCGCACGAGCGCACAGACTCGCATCCGCCTCTGGCCGCCTCGCCGCCGGCCGCGCGCCCGGCGCCACCGTCCCACGCCGCGCCCGCCGTGCGCTCACGCCCGGTTGAGCCGGAGGTCGAGGAGGCGGCGATCGGGGAAGAAGAGGAAGAGGTCGAGGCCGGGATGGACTGGCTGGCCGTTCTCTTGGGACTCGTGGCGTTCATCGCCGTCCTGGGCCTCATCCCACTGTGGCTGTTCGTCGCCTCCCAATACAATCTGTTGCCCTGAGCAAGTTCCTTTGGCACTCTGGTTTCCCTTGTCGCGAGAAGGAAAAGACAGGAACTTCTAATGTTCTTCTTATGCAGGCTGGTGAGAGTTACACTGGCGAGTCCCGTGCCTGAGGGGTATAATCTCGCATGAGTGATATGGGAGGTGTGTTGTGAATAATCCACGATGGCGCAACATCTTCGTTTATGTGTTGATTCTGGTGGCGATTGGCGCGATTCTGTATTCCTATCGCACGCAGACGAACCAAGTCGAAACGGTGACGATCAGCGAAGTCGCACAGGCCATCAACCACGGCCAGGTGACCAAGATCAGCGTGAGCGGCGAAGACATCAACGTCACGTACACCGACAAGCGCGAGGCCCGCTCGCGCAAAGAGCCTGATACGACGGCCGCCGCGCAGTTGACCGCGCTGGGGATGACAGCCGAGGCCAGAGACAAAGTAGAATGGGTGGTGGAGCGGCCAAGCGACTGGGGCAACATCATCGCGCTGTTGGGTTACACCCTGCCCGCTATCTTCGTCGTCGGCATCATCTACTTCATGTTGCGCCAGGCGCAGGGGACGAACAACCAGGCGCTGTCGTTCGGCAAGAGCCGCGCCCGAATGTTCACCGGCGATCAGCCGACGGTGACGTTCGAAGACGTGGCCGGGGCCGAGGAAGCCAAAGAGGAATTGCAGGAGATCGTCGAGTTCCTCAAGGAGCCGGAGAAGTTCATCTCGCTCGGAGCGCGCATCCCCAAGGGTGTTCTGCTCGTCGGGTCGCCGGGCACCGGCAAGACGCTCCTGGCCAAGGCCGTTTCGGGCGAAGCCGGCGTGCCTTTCTTCTCCATCTCCGGATCGGAATTCGTGGAGATGTTTGTCGGCGTCGGCGCCAGCCGCGTGCGCGATCTGTTCGATCAGGCCAAACGCCACAGCCCGTGCATCGTGTTCGTGGACGAGATCGACGCGGTGGGCCGCCATCGCGGCGCGGGCCTCGGCGGGTCGCACGACGAGCGCGAGCAAACGCTCAACCAAATCCTGGTCGAGATGGATGGCTTCAACACCGACACCAACGTGATCATCATGGCCGCGACCAACCGGCCCGACATTCTCGACCCGGCGCTCTTGCGCCCCGGACGTTTCGACCGGCGCGTGGTGCTGGATCGGCCCGACGTCAAGGGCCGCGAGGCGATCTTCAAAGTCCACGCGCGCGGCAAGCCGCTGGCCCCCGACATAGACCTGGCCTTGATCGCCAAAGCCACGCCTGGCTTTGTCGGAGCGGACATCGAGAATGTGGTGAACGAGGCGGCCATCCTCGCCGCGCGGCGCAATCGCAAATCCATCATACGGGCCGACTTCGAGGAGGCCATCGAGCGCGTCGTCCTCGGGCCCGAGCGCCGCAGTCGCCTGATCCAACCTAAAGAGAAAGAACTGACGGCCTATCACGAGGGCGGCCACGCCGTCGTCATGCGCTCCCTGCCGAACAGCGACCCGGTGCGCAAGGTGACGATCATCCCGCGCGGCATCGCCGGCGGCGTCACCTGGTCAATGCCCGAAGACGACAGCGCGCATCTGACGCGCGCCAAACTAAAAGACATGCTGGCGGGCGCGCTCGGCGGCCGCGCCGCAGAGGAGATCGTCTTCGGCGAGATCACGACGGGCGCGTCGTCCGACCTTCAGCGCATCACCGAGATCGCCCGAGCCATGGTCACGCGCTGGGGCATGAGCGACAAACTCGGCCCGATGACGTTCGGCAAGAAAGAGGAGCTCGTCTTCCTCGGGAAAGAGATCGGCGAACAGCGCGACTTTTCAGACGCGGTGGCCGAGCAGATTGACGGCGAAGTGCGGTCGCTCGTGCAAGAGGCGCACGAAACGGCGCTGCGTATCCTCAACGAAAACCGGCACATTCTCGACGCCGTCGCGAAGAAACTAATCGAAGTCGAAACGCTCGACATGGAAGATTTCGAGGCGGCCTACACCGGCCAGCCCTCGACCAAGCCGCCGACAGCCGAGCCGGTGCCCAGCGCGCCTCAGCCCGTGCCCGATCGACCAGCCCCCGCCGCCGGGCCGACGCCTTTCCCGGTGCCAAGCGGAGCCTGATCCTCCCGCCATCCCTTTCCCCCGCTGTGCTGTGCCGTTTGACCCAGGCAACCGATTGAATAGCGAGGCGCGACTTCTGTCGCCTCGCTATTCGTTTTGTGGGAATATGAGATTCTCAATCCGCCGAATTCTGTCGTTCAGCCTCACGACCATTCTCATCGCGGCGTGCCTGCCGCGCCCCATTGCCATCACACCAACGCCGACGTCCACTGCGGCGACGCTGTCGGTTACCTCGGTTCCGCCCAGCCCGACCCCGACTTCCACCCAGACAACGGGTACACCGGGTACACCGGGCACTCCAGGCGCGCCGGTCGCCGCGCAGAGTCCCACCGCGCCTGCGGCGCGATCCGGAATGGCGTTCGTCGCCGGCGGGCCGTTCAAGATGGGCGATGCGGCGGGCGCTCCCGATGCGCAGTTCGAGCACACCGTTTTCATCGACGCGTTCTGGATCGATCAGTACGAGGTCACGAACGAACGCTACGCGGCGTGCGTCAGCGCGGGCGCGTGTGGCAAGCCGTTCTTCATCGGCTCGGCAATGCGCCCGCGATACTTTGGCAACCCTCAATTCGCGCAGTACCCGGTGGTCGGCGTATTCTGGCGGCAGGCCGACGCATTCTGTCGTTGGGAAGGCAAGCGCCTGCCGACCGAGGCTGAATGGGAGAGGGCGGCGCGCGGCGACGATGGACGCCGCTATCCGTGGGGAGGGGCATTCGATTCGGCGCTCGTGCCGGCCAATGAGAAAGACACCGCGCCGGTGGGGACTTACCCCGGCGGGCAGAGTCCCTACGGCGTCTTCGACATGGCCGGCAACGCAGCGGAGTTAGTCTTCGACCGATACTCGTCCAAAACCTATTCGGCCTCGCCGGTCACGAATCCGTCCGGGCCGACGAGCGGCGTGCTTCACGTGGTGCGAGGTGGATCGTACGGCAGCGATTCGCCGGATAACTACGCAGTGACACGGCGCGGGAGACTTGAAGACGTTGTGGCCAACGTCTTCACCGGTTTCCGCTGTGCGCGGACGGCGACGGAGGCTGTGGCGCCCGACGCGGCGACGGCGACGATGGCCGCGTTCTGCGCCGGTGTCGCGTCCGGAACCCCCTGCCCCGGTTCGTCCGCCCCAACATCGCCCCCCACGCCCACCTCGCCTCCTCAACCCCCGGCGGGGACGCCTCCGGCCACGAGTCAGCCGGCGGCGGTTGCAACATCCACCGTGGTCGCCGCGGTCGAGGTCGCCCTGGTCGGAACAGCGGCCCCGGCGCTCACGGCCGTCAACCTCGACGCGACGGCGGTCTGCATCACGCGGCAGGCGCTCGGACAGACCTGCCCCTGAGTCACTGCCTCTTCTCCGCACGATCCCGCACAGCGGCCATGAAGGCGCGGAATAGAGGATGAGGCCGCGTGGGCCGCGAGAGAAACTCCGGGTGGAATTGACTTCCGACCATGAAGGGATGATCGGCGATCTCGGTGATCTCGACCAGCCTGCCGTCTGGCGAGAGACCCGACAGCACAAGCCCCTTCGCGCACAGCGATTCGCGATAGACGTTGTTGAACTCAAAACGATGACGGTGGCGCTCATCAACCCGAGGCACGCCATAGGCTTCGGCGGCGCGCGTGCCGGAGACGAGACAGCAGGGGTACACGCCGAGCCGCATCGTTCCGCCCATATCGGCGATGTCGCGCTGTTCGGGCAAAAGGTCGATGACCGGGTGCTTCGTGCTCCGATCGAACTCGGTTGAGTTGGCATCCTCGGCTTCGAGCGCGCAGCGGGCGAGCTCAATGCACATCACTTGCATGCCGAGGCATAGTCCGAGATACGGCACTTTGTTCTCACGCGCGTAACGCGCCGCGATGATCTTCCCCTCGATGCCGCGATAGCCGAAGCCGCCGGGGACGACAATGCCGTCCACGCCGGCCAGCACGTCCAGCCTTTTGTCCTTCTCCAAATCCGTCGAATGAATCCACTCGATCTGCGCTTCGCGGTCGAGCGCGATGGCCGCGTGGTTGAGCGCCTCGCGCACGCTCATGTAGGCGTCCCGCAATTCGACGTACTTGCCGACGATGGCCACGCGCACGGCCGGCTTGGGCCGGCGCACCTCCGCCACTAGTTCGCGCCACTCAGTCCAGTCCGGCTTTGAGAGGGGCTTGTCGCGATCGGCAAGGCGCAATCGCTCGACGAGGTAATCACCCAGGCCCAATGCCTCGAGCATCAGCGGCACTTCGTAAAGCACGGCAGTGCTGACGAGCGGGATGACGGCGCGCTCCTCCACGTCGCAGAACAACGCCATCTTGGAGCGCAGGTCGCCGTTCACCGGATAGTCGGAGCGCGCCACGATCGCGTCGGGGTTGATGCCGATGGAGCGTAGTTCGCGCACCGAGTGCTGGGTGGGCTTGGTCTTGAGTTCGTTCGTCGTGCCGATGTGCGGCAGGAAGGTGACATGGACGTACAGACTGTTCTCGCGCCCGACGTCGGTGCGCATCTGGCGCAGGGCCTCGAAGAACGGCAGTCCCTCGATGTCTCCGACGGTGCCGCCGACTTCGACGATGACGACCTCGGCGTGCGTCGTCTTGGCGACCATCCCGATGCGGCGCTTGATCTCGTTGGTGATGTGCGGCACGACCTGGATCGTGCCGCCCAGGTAATCGCCGCGCCGCTCTTTGGCAATCACGTCCGAGTAAATCTGGCCTGTGGTGACGTTGCACACCCGATTCAGATTGATGTCAATGAAACGCTCGTAGTGGCCGAGGTCAAGGTCGGTCTCCGCGCCATCTTCGAGGACGTACACCTCACCATGCTGGTACGGCGACATGGTGCCGGGATCGACGTTGAGGTACGGGTCGAGTTTTTGAATGGTCACCGACAGCCCGCGCATCTTGAGAATCTTGCCGATGGCCGCCGCCGTCACGCCCTTGCCCACCGAACTCACAACGCCGCCGGTGATAAAAATATACTTGGTCATTGTCAAGTCTCCTCAACTGGAGTAAGCAGAGAACGCAACCACAAAGGCGCGAAGGCACAAAGAACAATGATTCTCTTGGTGTCTTCGTGTCCTGGTGGTTCCCAAAGTCGCAATTACCTCAACGGCAGTGTCGCCACGTACTGCGCTAGCGGCGCGAGAACGTCCTCGATATCGTAGCTCTTGAATTGATCCTGCGTGTGCCCGCCGGCGGTGTAGATCGCGAAGCCCGCGACGTAGGGGTCTTTCGATACTTCCGAGTCGTACCACTTCATCTGGTCAATGTAATACAGTTCAGCGTCAGAGGCGAGGCCGGAACTCGACCACCAGTCGGTGAAGTCGTGCCAGCCGAAGCCGGCGGGGCCGGGCCGCCCGGCGGCCACCGAGCCGTCAATACCCCACTCCGAGATCACCAGCGGCACGTTCCCCCAACCGCGCGGCTTGAGATAGCCTTCGTACCAGTAGCGATAGCGGAATAAGAGAATGCCTCTGCGGCCTGGGATGTCCGGCGCGCCGGGGATGCCGATGTCGAGGCCGTAGTACACCGTCGGCGCGCTGTATTCGTGCAGGGTGAAAATGAAATCCGCGCCGCAGGCTTTGGCGGTCTCGAAGGCCGGCATGAACTTAGCCATCTGATCCCATTCGGGCGTGCCGGTCGAAAAGCCGCCCATGGCCGCGCGCAGGCCGTACTCTTTCATCTTGCACGCGCGCGCGCCTTCCCACTGCGCGTACCAGTTCCACTGGCCGTCGTCGAGCGGATGCACTTCGTTCCAGCCTTCCCAGTAATCCGCTCCGGGATTCGCGCGATACTGGCCGAGCCACCGATCCACGAAATCTCGCCCCGCCCCTTGCGGATCGTCGCCGCCGATTTCGATCGGCGCCTCGAATCGCCCAATCGTCATCGTGCCCGGCGATTCTCTTTTGACGTCGCTCAGCCAGCCCACGTCGTCCACGGCCTTGAAGACAACGGGATGCACGGTGCGGACGAACTGCATGATGCGCGGGGAGGCGTTGCGAACGGCGTGCAGGCCGATCTTGCTGATCGTGACGCCGCCGTTCGGCGCGGGCCACAAGTCGCGGCGCGGGATCTCGGTCGGCGTCGGCGGGGTTCCCGGCGGAGGCGGCGCTTCGGTGGCGGGCTGTTCCGGCGGAGAAGTCGCTGGCGCTTCGGTCGCCGGCTCCGGCGTGTGAGTCGGCCTCGTTTCCTTCGCAAGGGCCGCGGTCACAGTGGCATAGAGAGCGTTGATGTCAACCGGCTGAGATGGGGCGCAGGCGGAGAGGAAGATCATGCCAGCGACAAGCAGAGAAAGGAGGGAAGCAAGGGAAACTGGGGAATTCATTCGTCCAAAAAGGTCGGTGGGGAGAGATGACACCTGGTCGCCTCTCCCCACCGATTGTGATTGCCTTTCAGTTGTTCGCGCCCTGAGCGCGCGCTTCTTTTGGCGATGACGATTCATGGCATTCAAAAAATGCGTCCCCGCAAGGGGGCTACGGAGAGAATGATACCACAGGAGGAACAGACGGGCAACATTTCATCTTATCCCCACCATATACCACGCCAACGGCACGAGCATGTCATCCAGATTGAACGTCAACCAGTCGTCCGACGAGTGCGCGCCGGCGGTGAAGAGGGCCGCGCCGAGGACGTAGTCGTCCTTTTGCAATTCGGCGTCGTACCACTGCAATTGACTCAAGTACGCCTTCACCGGATCGCCGCCGAGGCCGGCGGCTTTCCAGTCGGGCGCGCACTTTGTCCAGCCGCCGTCGCCGCCCAGCGGGCAACCCGGCCCTACCCGTGACTCAACGCCAGCCTCGGAGATGATTAGCGGCACGTTGAGGCCCTGCGGCTTGAGGTAGCCTTCGTACCAGTAACGATAACGCAGGGTGAGCGCGCCGGCTTGCGGTAAATTGATCGCGTTTGGAATCCCATCGCCGACTCCTGTTTGCAGTACCGGCGAACTGTATTCGTGCAGAGTGAAGATCGCGCCGCAACGCGCAGCGGCCTGAAGCGCGGGAAGGAACAACGCCATGTCAGGATACTCGGGCTTGCCCGCGCTGAAGCCGCCGATCGCCGCTTTGAATCCGAGGGCCTGCATTTGGCAGGCGCGCTCGGCCTCGAACTTCGCGTACCAGGCCCACTCGCTCGGCTTGTTCGGCGGAAACTCGTTCCAGCCCTCCCAGTAGTCCACCCAGGGGTTCGCTTGATAATCGTGCATGAACAGATTGATAAAGTCGCGGGCGAACGCCGCCGGGTCCGGATACTGATCCGGAGTCTTGTTGTCCAGCGCGTCGCGATTCGGAACCTGCGTCTGCCGTCCCAGGGTAATTGTCTGCGGCGAAGCCTCTTTCACCTGCTTGAGCCAGTCGAAGTTGTCTACCGCTTTCATCACGCGCGGCTTGGCGTGGCGGACGAACTCCACGATGCGCCAATCGTCGTCGAGGATGACGTGCAGGCCGAGCTTACTCCGCCCCGGCGCGTCAATCGCCGGCGGCCACGGATCGGGTGTTGGCGAGGGCGGGACGGTGGGCGATGGAATCTCGGTCGGCGGAGCGGGTGTGTCGGACGCCTGGGACGTCGGCGTCGCCGTAGGAGCGCCCGCGGGGCGCGATGTCGGGGACGACGTCGGCTGCGAAATTGAGCGCGAGGCCGCCGTCACCGTCGCGTAGAACGCCTCGCGGCTCAGCGGTTCAGCGGGCGCGCAGGCGGCGAGAAGAACGAGGCATAAAACCGTAGAGACGTTCCGGCGGATCGTCTCTCCATTCGCAAAAGAGACGATCCGGCGGATCGTCTCTACATTTTCAGATGAGATGTGCCACCGGCACGTCTCTGCGATGCTACGGCGGAGGGGATGTCTCAATCAGGACACCGATATGTTGCCGAAGGTCGTCTTCAGATTCAACGTGAGACGATGCGGCGCGGTGGTGTAGTCCGGCGAGACCCACGACCCGTCGTCCAGACGCGGCC
The DNA here is from genome assembly GCA_016200785.1 of Chloroflexota bacterium. Taxonomy (GTDB): domain Bacteria; phylum Chloroflexota; class Anaerolineae; order Anaerolineales; family JACQED01; genus JACQED01. The sequence continues at coordinate 3,831 of JACQED010000224.1, read as the reverse complement.
AGCGTTTCTCGTCCACCTTGATCTCGGCGAACTTGCTCGGTCTGGCGTTGATACGTACAGCCACGCCGGTGGGCACTTCGATGCGCGCATCGCCCAGCCACGTCGTCAGCGAGGCGGCGGTCACGCCGGCGGTCGGCGTGATGAGATGAATGTCGCCGAGCGCGCCGCGCACTTCAACACTGGGCACGATCAGGTGGAACAGGTCAATGTCGAGGTCGCCCAGACTCGTCCTCACTTCCACCGCCCACGGCACGTTGGGCGTCAGCGTCACTTCGCTCAAGTCTACGCCGAAGATCGGCAGAGGGCGCGTCGGGAATTGTATCGCGGCCGCGCCGCCGTCGGCATTGAAGCGCGGCAGGTGGCCGCCGGCGGCCTGCCCGCCCGCGAGAATCTCGACCATGTCGGGCGCGTGCGCCGAGACGTTGAAGTCAATCGAACCCGCGCCGATCTCCAGCCGCCCTCGCCGGGCTTCGCCGCGATCGAAGATAAAAGGCCGCGGCCTGGGGCTGGCGCTCAAGCCGCTGCTCAAGACGAGAAAGAGGCCGAGCGCGCCGCCGAGCACCACGGCCACGGCCCACACGTTGGCCGCTTCGTCGAAGAAATCAGCCGGGAGCAGGCCGGTCACGGCGCCGAGCAACAGCGCGCCTATGCCCAGCAGGAAGATCGCCAGCGCGATCCAGCCCAGCACGACTCTCATGTTTCGTGGAGGTAATCTCGCAGTTTGCGCCGGTGCGACGGGTGGCGCAGGCGGCTGAGGGCCTGGGCCTCGATCTGTCGCACGCGCTCGCGCGTGACGCCCATCTTCTTGCCGACTTCTTCGAGCGTATACGACTCGCCGTCGAGCAGGCCGTAACGCAACTGCAGGATGCGCACTTCGCGCGGCGGCAGGCCGTTGAGCACTTCTGAAATCTGCTCGCGCAGAAGATTGTAGGTGGCGATCTCGACCGGCGCGGGCGAGTCTTCGTCTTCGATGAAATCGCCGAGCACCGAGTCTTCTTCTTCGTCGGTCGGCGTTTCGAGCGAAAGCGGCCGGCGGGCGATCTGGATCATCGACTCGACCTTCTTCGGCGTGACGCCCAGCGCGTCGGCCAGTTCTTCGGTCGTCGGGTCGCGGCCCAGTTCCTGGGTGAGCGAGTGCGAGACGCGCAGAAGTTTGTTGATCTGATCGCCCATGTGCACCGGCACGCGGATGGTGCGGCCCTGGTCGGCGATGGCGCGAGTGACGGCCTGCCGGATCCACCAGGTGGCATAGGTCGAGAACTTGTGGCCGCGCTTGTAGTCGAACTTCTTGGCGGCGCGGATCAGGCCGATGTTGCCTTCTTGAATCAGATCGAGGAACGGCACGCCGCGCCCCATGTACTTTTTGGCGACGCTGATCACCAGCCTGGAGTTCGCGGTGATCAAATGCTCGCGTGCGGCCATGCCGTCTTCGATCGTCGCTTGCAGGTCGGCGCGCTTCTTGGGGTCAACGTGATTCTTCGCGATTCGCTCGCGCGCCAACTTGGCCTTCTCCATGCGCTTGGCCAGAGACACTTCCTCGGCGGCGGTCAGCAGCGGCACGCGGCCGATCTCTTTCAGGTAGAGACCGATGGTGTCGTCGGCGTCGATCGCCGAAAGGAAGGCATCTTCCTCGGCGGCGATGTTGGCCCGCCGCAGTTCAGTTTCGTCTTCGACCTCCTCGGCCAACTCGTCGTCGCCCGGCTCGTCGCCGGCGTCCACGGTGTCAACGATCTCGACCCCGGCCGACATCAGCGCGGCGTAGACTTCCTCGAGTTGATCGATGTCGCGCTCGGCTTCGGGGAAGAAGCGCAGGATGTCGTCGTAGGTGACGAGGCCCCGCTCACGACCCAGCTCGAGTAGCTGGTTGATCGCCGGGTTCTCTTCTTCAGCGGCGATGATCTCCTCGGGCGTGGGGATGGGGACAGTTCCCGGCGCGGTCGGCGTGAGAGTCTTCGGCGGAATCTGAGACAGGCGCTGCTTCGACGGCTTTCGAACAGCGCCCCTGGCAGAATTATTCGACTTGGCCGGTCTGGTTTGGCGGGCGGCGGCGCCCCCTTTGCCGACCTTGTGGGGGCGTGATTTTACCGTCCCGCGCGCTCCAGTCGGGGTGGGCTTGCGCCCCACGACTCTCTTGGGCATGCGTTTAAGATACTCCAAAACGTGGGGAGAATCAATAGGGAGGGCCGGCGGCGAGGAATACCCGTGTACCAACTCGCCACCGGCCCAATTTTCGCGGTTTTATGGCGATTGGGTTGCAGTCGGCGTCGCCGTGGCCGCCGGTGTGCCGAGCGGTGTCGCGGTCAGAGTGGGAGTGGGCGTCGGCTCGATAGGCGGCTTGGCGATGAAACCGATCAATTGATCCAACGAACTGTTCGGCACGATCATCGGGTTCTTGTCGCCGGGACGCAGAACGTAGTAACCGTCCTGAGCCAGTGTCTTGAGACCGATTGCCAGCGACAACTTCGTCCCGTCTTGCTTCGTGACGTTTAGCGTGTAAAGCGGAGTCAGCAGTCCGAACTCCCTGATCTCGTTGGTCTCGGTCAACGTGCGGCGGATGGACATCGTCGTGACGAGCGACGCCGCAAGTTCGCCTTGCCCGGTCGCCGCCGGCTGGGGCGGCTGTTTGACCGCTTTGCCGCTGAGCCTCCACGCGTCGGCCGAGCCTCGCTCGAGGATCACGTCTTTCTGCTCGGCGTTGTCTACGATTTGTATCGCCGCGATCTCTTTCGGCGACATGTCCCAGACAGAGGTAGACGCCGCAGGCGTCGGCTCCGCCTTCGGGTTGTTGTTCGTGTAAACGACGAAGGTGATCAACCCGCCGAGGACGATCAGCAGGATGAGTGTAGTGCGCGTGCCTCTGGTCATTTGTATCGAGTCCGGCGATTCCACACGACGGCTGCGCCGATCAACAGCATGCCGAACGGCAGCACGCAGAGCGAGACGAGGCCGAACGTAGCAATCGTGCGGGTGCTGAGGTCGAGCGGCGCGCGGAAACTCTGATCCTTGGGCGGGATACTGATCAGGTCAGTGTTGCCAGTGACCCAGTTGACGCTGTTGTATAGCATATCGCCGTTGGCATACTGTTCGGCGAAGAAGTTGGTGGCGAAATCGGAGTCGCCGAAGACGACAATACGCGCCTTGTTCGAGGGATTGTCGGCAGTCACCGCCAGGCTGACGGGGCCGGGCTGATCCGTCCCCTTGTCGAACTTGGGGCCGGAGTTCAGGCTGTTGAAGTCGAACTCGCCCCAGGCCTCCGGACCCGTGCTGACCAGGGACGTCACCTGCGGCGGGCTGGCGGCGCTCGAGGTCGGAGCGGCGCCGATGGAACGCGCCAGCGGATACACCGAAGTCAGGTTCTGGCTGAGGAGTTTCTCAGTGATCGGGCTGCTGCCATAGCCCTGAGCGAACGCGACGTCCGGTCTGGAGCTAGCCGGATCGACGACAACGTCGTTGCCGACATTGACGCCCCACGATTTTGCCAGCCAGTCCACTAACGGATCATCGCCGGCGGCGCCCTGGCGCACCTGGATGGTCGGGTCAATGAGGAAGATCCCGCCGCCGCCCCCATCGAAGTACTTACTCAGCACGAGGGTTTCGGTGACGGTGTACGTCACTTGCGGCCCGGCCACCACGATCGCGGCGGCATCGGAGGGAATCGTGTTCGTCACGAGCAGATTGAGCGTTTGCACGGTGTAGTTCTGTCGCTCCAGCCCGGCTTTGATCTTGGAATATCCACCATCGCCGCTTTCGGCCAGATCGCGCTCGCCATGCCCGACCGTGAAATAGACCACGCGTTTCTCCGGATGCGCGAGGCGGATCAGCGCCGAGGTG